>OMTA01000061.1:0-19236 GCA_900313895.1 uncultured Eubacteriales bacterium
CTCATGGCTTCCTACCTGCGCTCCCCGGCCTGCGACATCGACATCGCCGCTCCCTCCGCGCGCCGCAGCTATTACGCCGTTACCGCCATCGACCGCTTTGGCAACGAGAGCGCTCCCGCCGCCGTCAATCATCCCTCGCCGCTCGCCATTGTGCCCGCCGGACTGCCTGAGGTGCGCGACGGTGTGCTCCGCACCGACACCATCGACGCCGGCGTGCTCATCCTGCGCGACGCCGTGGGCGACGAGGTGATGACCGTCAGGAACAATGGGAAAGTGGACGTATCCGCCCTGCCCGCCGGCGTGTACAAGCTCTACGGCCAGGGCCGCCGCGGCTCCGCTCACCTGACAGGGCGCTTCCTCATCCCGCTGCCGTAGCGCGACGTGCCTGCGGAGGATGATTCTCTCCGCTACTATAGATTCGCCGTTCGGGATAAGTATGCTTTCGCCTCATTTTGGGAAAGTCATCCCGCACATCCGGAAGGTCATTCCCCACAAATGAAAAAACTCTTCCGAACACTAGGAAAACTACATTTGAGATGAGTAGAATTACATTTGAGATGTTTTAAAACGTCTCAAATGTAATTTTGCCCCTCTGAGGGGCATTGATTCTTAGATAGTTAGAAAGGAGAGAAAATCTTCACTAAGTCGTCGACAGACGCCCCTCGGAAATGTGCAGAAGGGGCATACGGACGGACTGCCGCAGTTTGAGAAACGCCGTCTGCACTTTTCTCAAAAATCCTCCCGCACACGCGCAAAACCACAAGGCACCTTAGGAAAATTACAAGGCATCTGAAGAAAATTACAAGGCATCACAGGGAAAGCATGTCCTTTGTGCTCCGGCCGCTGCGGGGAGCGGCGGAGGCGGCGTCAGACCTGGCGCTCAAAGGCGATGTAAGCGTGAAATCTGGAGTCCTCCATCAGCGGCGTGAGCGGGACAAAGCCCTGCAGATAGCGCTCGTCGCCGATAAAAGATGCCGACTTGGCCATGAAGTGCTTCTTGCAGAATTTCGCTATCTGCCCCTTGTATTCCTCCATGTCACGGATGTACACCACGCAGAAGCGACCCGTGCTGCCGGCGTCGGGACGGATGCCGAGAGAGTTGGCCACCATGCCCATCGTGTAGCGGAAGTTCATCTCCACGAGCGGGAAGACGGCGAGACTGTCGCCCTGACAGACCATCATGTCGATGCCGAGCGGACCCGTGTAGGCGGGCAGCGCGGCGCTGAGGCTGCTGTCGGTGCGGATGATATCGCGGATCATCTCTGCTTTTCCGACAGAGATATGGTGGCGATGGGAAAGCTGGTTGACCTTTTTGTCATCGGAGGCGACGGTAGTCAGGATCGCGCCGCTGAAGTCGGCGTTATCAAAGCTCTCCTTTGCGGCGTTGAAGGATTCTTTGAGCAGGTCGGAGGCATCCTCGGGATCATCCGCCGTGATCAGGATGGTGTTGTCGTCCTCGGTCAGGTTGCCGTTTTCCTGCATGGTATCGAGGATGTTATCGACCGCCTGGCTGAGGCTTGCGCCCTTGTCGATTTTTTGCACGAGCTTTGCGGCGGCGTTATCCACCGCGTTGATGCTGACGGGTCGGCGATCGCGGTTGAGGGCGATCTCGACACAGCTGTCGCTTTCGACCAGCACGGTGGAGCAGACCTTGTTGGCGTTGATCAGGATCAAGGTGAAGATCACGCCGAAAACGATCAGGAATGACGCGGCGATCAGCGCGGCGCGTTTGACGTAGACGCCTCGGGTGTTCTCCTGGGTGACGCTGACGGTCACGGCGGGAGAATGGCTCTCGGCCGCCTTGATGATGCTTTCTTTTTGATCCGGAGCCGCGTCCGCGAAGGTGCTTTTCAGCAGCTCGGCTATTTCTCTGTTATTCAGCTTATTCACGGTACGCACCTCCTTTTGTCAGATATTGTTTGAGCTTTTTGAGCGCCCTGCGATATTTGCTGCGAACCGTCGCCTGCGGGATCCCCAGCACCGTCGCGATCTCTCTGTGCTTAAGCTGAGCGACCGTTTTGAGGATGATGACCTTTCGCTCCTCGTCCGTCAGGATCTTCAGCGCTTCATTCAGCAGCATCCTGTCCTCGCTTCGGCTGATATCCGGGAAGGCGATCGGCTTGTCCTCGTCGCTGAGCGGATTGAGCTTATTGCGAGCTCTCAGCTTTGAGATACAGATGTTTTTTGTGACGGTCATGATCCACTCCATCGGTCTGCCCATCGGCGTATACAGGTGAGCGGATCGGTGGATCGAAAGATAGACGTCCTGCATCGCGTCCTCGGCGTCTTCGCGGTTTTTCAGCATCGACAGGGTGAACGAATAGACGCCTGCGCTCGTTTCTTCGTAAAGAAGCCTGAGCGAGGCCATGTTATCGTCCGCTATTTCTTTCAGATATTCTTCCAGCCGACGACTGCGCGCGCTGTCATCGGCCATCATAAACAAAACCATTATCGATAACCCTTTCATATATATAACGCACGAGAAGGCGGTTTTGTTGCAACTTTTTTAATTATTTTTCTTTTTGTTTTTCGGAGGTGATTATGATACCATCATGGTATCATGCAACTATTATGATTGCAATATAAAGCGTGAAAATACCATGCGGGAGAAGCTCTGCGCCAACAGTGATCCTTGGATCCATATCGCGCCGTTGAAACAAAGTAAAAACGCGGACAGGCAAGCGTTCTGCTTACCTATCCGCGTTTCTTTATGATCGGGTCGGCGGGAGCTTGGCTCCTACCGGTTGAAATCCGAGTTCCTCCTGCATGAGGATCATCAGCGGGATCCCCGGCATCAGCGGAAACGCCGAGCCGTTGAGGGTCACCGTGACAAATAACAAAACAGCGTCGACCTCGGGATAGATCCATTTGACCGCGGGAGTGATGATGATCGCTTCCGCGACTGCCGAAACCGCGATCACGGCGATCGTTTTGAGGATCTCTTTAACGCTTCTGAGAGAAAACGGCGTTTTCGAGAACCGCCGGAACAAATAGAACAGAAACGGGCCTAAGAAGTTGGCGGCAAAGCCCGCGATCGAGGACCATCTCAGGCTGTCGCTCATGACGTCGCCGATCAGGTTGCCGATCGCAAAGGCAATACAGCCCGGGATCCCGAAGAAGATGCCGAAAACGGGTTTGAACAGCATCACAGGGCGGATATCGGTAAAGCCGGGGATGACGCTCATGACCTTGAAGGGGATCGCGATGATCAGATAGACCAATACCAGAACACCCGTCAGCAGACACAGCTTGACAGGCTTTGGGAGGCTAGCGCTTTTCAGCTTCATCAACAAGCCTCCTTTTCCCTTTGAATTCGACGATCTCGATGATGCTGCCCGCAACGATCAACACCGCGCCGATGATATGGAACGGCGTAGGAATGACACGGTCGATCAGCGAATCCGGCAGTATAGCGCCCCAGATCAGGGAAAAGACGATCTCGAGCGTATAGATGATCGTAGACTCCGCCGCGGTAGCGCGCTTCTGCGCGAAGATATTCAGCGTCTGTGCGAACGCGATGATAAAATACGCATGGATAAAGAGGCTCGCGATGATCGTCCCCGACCACGGGATAGCGCCGAAGGTCGCGGGTTGGAGAATGAACCATATCACAAAGCTGATCACGGCGACAAACGCGGAGATAAACACGGACAAGGTGACCGCGTCATGCTCTCTGGCGAAATCGTTGAGCTTGACGATAAACACCGCGCGGATGATACAGCCGAGGATCATCAGCAGCAGTCCCTGTACCGGGATGCCCTCCATGTTTCCGCCCAAAGCGCAGACGATGCCCAGCAACACCAGCACAACGGATACCCACATTTTCGCGCCGACCGATTTTTTCATCGTGATCAGCACAACAGGGAGTACGACGACCGTCATCGAAAACGTAAACGCGCCGGTAGATACGTCAAAGTCATTCAGCCCGTAAAGATACAGCGTATTATAGCCGCAGTTCAGCACGCTTAAAAGGAAGCAGTGCAAAAGGAGCTTTTTCCCTGCTCGCTTCATCTCTTTTTTGACGCGCTTGAAAAAGCACAGCGCGAGGACGACCGCGGCGATCGCGTTGCAAATGCACGTTGTGGCAAAGGGCAAAACACTGTCGGGGATACACGCGAAGATGATGACCTCTGTCGACCAACAGAGCGTCACGCAGATCAGGCACAGATTCGCCTGTAATCGGTTCATAATCGCCGTCCCCCTTTCTCAAAAGCTCGTAAAAAGTCCAATCCTACCGATTGTCTATATGTAAAGTTCACATGATAAATATAATGATTTTGAGGGAAATCGTCAAGAGAATTGATCGAAAAAACTCAATCTTTGTCTGAGTCGATGTTGATAACGATACGTCCGATCGCTCGTGAAAAAGATCGCAAGACAAAATAAGGAGCTGTCGCGCATAAAACGCGACAGCTCCTTAATGAAAATCATATTCAGTTTAATCGGCGCGTATCTCAAATTTCCGATCAAAGCCTGTCAGTGTGAACACATCCATCACCCCGGCAGAGACTTTGCGAACCGAGAACGCTCCTCCCTGTGCGGCTACACGGCGATACAGCGCGACCGTCTCGCGCAGCCCGGCGGAGGAAATATACTCCACGCCGCCGAAGTCGAGGACAACGTTCTTTGCCCCGCAAAGATCCTGCACCTCTTCCTGAAACTTCGGAGCGGTCATGGTATCCAGCCAGCCGTCTACAACAACGGTCAGGGTATCGCCGTCAGTTTTCTTTGTGATCGTCATTTTCATTCACCTCTTTAAAGAATAGATACAGGATATTTTTGCCGTCACGGTATTCATACCGATATTGTTCGGCAAGGGAGAAGGTCAAAAACCGTCCCAGTCCTCCGATAGCGTTTTCGTGATCATATTCATCGATATCGATCACCTCGGCGGTGGGATCGAACGGTTTTCCGCCATCGGTGAAGGTCATCCCGACGCCGTCTGAGATCGCAAGCCTCACCTCGACATCGCCGGGCATATCGTACGCGTAGGAGCAGATATTGACAAAGATCTCCTCGGCGCTGAGGTAAAGCGTTTTTCTCAGCGATTCGCTGACAGGCAGCTTTCGGATCGCGCTGCGGATAAGGGAGAGCTGCTTAGGCTCGGACTTGAGACGCAAAACCACCTCGTCCCTGCAGGGCTTGATATGCAGCGTCAGCATCGTGATATCGTCGTTCTGCTCCGCGCCGTTGACAAAGCGTTTGAGATCGCCGAGGATATCCTCCAAGACCTGCTCGGATCCCGCCTCGATACAGGACGAGAGCATTTTTTCCAGACGTTCTGTCGAGTAGAAGCCGCCGTCGGCGTTTTTCGCTTCGTTCACGCCGTCGGTATAGAGGAACAGGGTATCGCCCTCTTTGAGCTTGACGCGCGCGTTCTCGTAGGTTTCTCCCTCAAACAGCCCCGCGGCTACGCCGTGGACTTCTCTGAGCGGGATCAGGGTATCCGAAAGGATATACGGAATATTATGTCCCGCGTTGGAATAGGTCAGAGTACCGTCACCGGGATCATAGATCGCGACAAAGGTCGTGATGAACAGTCCGCCGGGATTCTGCGACGCGAGGGTGTTGTTGTATTCCTCCAGCATACGCGCGGGCGTGTAGCCCATCTTGGCGTACTGGTTGATCAGGGTGATCGCGCGCGCCATGAACAGCGCGGCGGAGACTCCTTTTCCGGATACATCGGCGACGGTGACAAAGATCCTGCCGTCGTCCAGGATGCGGTAGTCGTACAGATCGCCGCCGACATCCTTTGCGGGCAGCATATAGCCGCGGATGTCAAACATATCCCTTTGTGTATGCTTGGGCTGCAGCAGTCCCATCTGGATATTGCGGGCGATATTCAGCTCCGCTTCCTGCGTATGCTTTTCAAGGGTGAGCGCGTCGATATCATTGATATACCGATCGATCTCATCGGTCATGCTGTTGAAAGAATCCGCCATCAGGGCGAACTCATCGTTTCCCTTGACCTTCAGCTTTTCAACGTTCTTATGGTTTTCCCTGTCGCTGACGAAGTTGTTCATCTGCCTACTGATCTTGCGGATCGGCTTGGAAACCCTGAAATACAAAATCGCGCCGAACGATACGACCATCAGCAGGGTAGCGCCGATCGTCAAAGCGGCAATCAGCATAAACCTCTTCTGGATACTCTTGACGATCGAGGTCAGCGATATCTCGGCGCCGATAACCGTTACATCTTCCTTATCTGTATACTTACTGCCGTCACTGTCGAATTGATTGAAGCAGGGAACATAAACGATCAGCGTTTCTCCGAATTGGGTCGTTTCATGAGAGTAAGCCCTGTTCGATTCCCGGTTATGTACTTTAAGCTCTTCATCATTCAGAGCGCCTTCGACCACTACGCCGGGGCTGCGGTTTATCTTCGCCTCCTGTGTGGCGTCTGCTCCGAATCCGATCGCGAGATACGTTTCTGTCTTTTTATCGGGATCGATCTTGATCGCGTAAATATAGGTGATCTCAAACACATCGCAAAGATAGGAATAATCCTCGCTGAGTTGTTTGCGCGTATCTTCGTATTCAAGATACACGCTCGTCGTATATTGAACGGCGGTATCAGCGGCGTTTTTGATCGTCGTCCTGGCTTTTTCGATCGTGTTATCATAAGTGATCCTAAACGACAGAAAGAGCATGATGCAATCTATCGTCAGCACGATCAGCGCCAGAAACAAACAGATCTTGACAAAAAATGATTTCGGCTTTTTCATAGCGATCACCTGTTGACGGTCACGACCGTGACATTGAAGCCCAAAACACGGTTATACTCGATCGAGGAGGTCAGCGATCGTACCAGCTTCAGTCCGGTCACCTCGCGCCCCGAATCATCCACATACTCGGTCGGATTGAAGATATTTCCGTTGTCCCTGAGCCTGAGCACCACGGCGTTATCCGATACCTTGACAAAGATATCGACGCTGTCCGACTGGGACTTTGCGGCGTATTTCGCCGCGTTGACGCACAGCTCCTCGACCGCGACGCCGATATTGTGGGACAGGTTCTTTTCCACGCCCTGTTCCTCACAGAAGGCGACCGCTTTATGCGCTGCGTCGGTAGCCGCCTCGACATTGTTATGGATCGAAAAGTCGAGCGCGGGGCCTTCCTCGCCGTCGATCAGCAGATAGTTGTCCTTCTTCCTGCTGTTTTTATAGATCACCATGATGACGATGAGAACGGTGACCGCCTTCGAGATCGGAAAGGAAGCCCACAGCCAGTAGATGTCGACCTTTGAGAAGATATACATCAGCGGCACGACCGTCGCAAAGCCGTCGAGGACGACCAGGATATTCGCAAGCCACTTCTGTTTTGTCGCCTGGAAAAACGTCCGCATGACATAGATGACCGCGAGGATCGGGATATTGATCGACATGATGCGGAAGGTCACCTCAAATACGGCGGTGATCGAGGGATCGGTCAGCCCGTACATCGCCGCAAGCGGCAGCGGAAACGCCTCGGAAAGGATCAGGATGATGACGGAAAGACCGACCGTCACCCACATACCGTAGCGCAAGGCGAGCTTTTGTCCGCGGATATCCCGCTCGCCGTACAGCGCGCCGAGGATCGGCAGCAGCGTCATGGTCGCGCCCTCGATAAAGATGAAGCACAGGCTGTTGAGCGAGAAGGAGACCGAGGCGATCTGTGTGCCCGCCGTACCGGTCGCGGAAAGGATGATCGCGTTGGTGAAGAACAGCCGCAAAAAGTTGCAGACATAGATCAGCGCGGACGGCAGTCCGGTGCTGAGGACCTTCCATAGCATCTTCAGATGTCGGAACGCCTCGCGGGTAAAGTGTACCGTACGGTTTCTGCCCCTGAAATAGCCGATCACGAGGAAGGATCCCAGCACATAGCCGGTAACGGTCGCCCATCCGGCGCCCGCGATCCCCCATCCGAACACCGCCATATACAGCCAGTCGCAGACAAGGTTGATGACGTTCGCCACGATCGGCAGCGCGGTCGCGAGCTTTTTCATGCCGTCGGTACGGGCAAAGGCGGCGGTCTGGTTATTCAGCGCGGTCAGCGGGGTGAGCGCCCACAGCGGGATCAGGTACAGCGAGATCAGGGACTCCAGCCGTGCGTTGTTCTGACCCAGAAGCGACGCGGTCGGGGCGGTCAGCGCGATACCGATCACCGCGATCAGCACGGAGGACAGGATCCCCGCCCAAAAGGAGATCGAAAAGACGATATCCGCCTTTTTATTATCGCGCTTGCCCTTATACATGATCGCGAGGGTATTACCGCCGAAGGTGAACATCGCGATCAGGATATTTTTCAGAAAACTGATGGAATAGGTCAGGTTGATCGCCGACAGCTCCATCGTGCCGAGGATCTGACCGACCAGGATGCCGTCAACGATGCTGGAAAGATACATCGAGGCGGTCATCGCGAGCGTCGATACCAACAGATTCCGATAGGTTTTATTGATAAGTGTACCGGTTCGTTTCATAACTGCTCTTTATCTTGTCAGGTTGTCACTGTCGAAGAAGCGGAAGCCCTTCAACACGTTGATGAAATCGTTGACGTAACGCTCGTTGCTCGCGTTCCAGAAGAAACCCATGCGCGCGAGGATCTGGGTCGTGTAGTGCGACTCAAACGGCAGGGCGACGATCTTCTTGCCGTGAGCGGTATTCATATACGCGGTCATCGAGGACAGGATCGCCGCCTTGTCGGGATCCTTCTGCGCCTCGTTCAGCGCCGCCGAGAATTCCTCATACTCCACAAAGCGGATCGGGATACCCGCCGCATTCATCTGGCGGATGATGTCGCCCAGAGGAAGCGTATGGTTGTTGACCGCATTGAAGACGGTACATTCCTTCGGCGTTTTCGCGAGCCGCAGGAACGCGTTGCAGGAGGTATCGATCGGGCCCATGCAGACCTGGTTCTCGATCATCTGATACGGGAAGCAACCGAGCAGCTCGTAGGAGCGCAGTCTGCCCATGAAGTTGTTGGTCAGGAAGTTGATCTGGAACTCGCCGTCCGATTCGCGCGCCGCAAGCGTGCCGACACGAATGACTTTGCCGTCGAGACCGCGCTCGGCGACCGCCTCCAGCACCATCCTCTCGCCCATGAGCTTTGAGGAGGTGTATTTATTATCGAGCGTCTGACCGTAATAGAAGCTCTGCTCATCCAGCGCGCGGCGGCTGAGCTTTGTGACGTCGTCGGTCGTGCCCGCGACGGAAACGGTCGAGAAATGGATCAGCCTCGCGCCGCGATTTTCGCACAGCTTGATGCAGTTGACAACGCCGCCGACGTTGATATCCTCGATATCGGTGCCGTTGGAGAAATGCTTGACGTTCGCAGCACAGTTGAACACGGTATCGATGGGCTCGCCCTCGAGCGTTTCAAAGTACTTGTAGTCGGTGACGTCGCCGTTGACGACGCGCACGCGGCTCTCAAAGACGTCCTCAAAACGCGTGCCGAAATAGTAGAACAGCGTATTGTGCATCCTGTCGGCTGCCGAGTTGAACTTGCCCTTACGCAGCATACAGTAGACGATGCCGTCCTCGGTATCGAGATACTCTGCGACAAGATGCGCGCCCATAAAGCCGGTCGCGCCGGTGATCAGCACGTTGCCCAGCGGGCGGCGATCACCGTTTTTGAAGCTGTCCACATTGTTTTTGGAAAGAAGATCATCGATCTTCGTATAATCATAATCGTCAAAGTCGAACATACCGCTTTCCGCCGTGACCTCGCCGTCCTTGAACAGCTCCGAGAGAGCGCGCGGGGTGGTATATTTGAACACATCGCCGTAGGTGATGGGATAGCCGTTTTCGGACGCGTCCAGAACGACCGCCGTGACGACCAGCGAGGTGCCGCCGATCTCAAAGAAATCGTCGGTCGCGCCGACCTTGTCGAGATTCAGCGCCTTTTTGAAGGATTCACAGAAGAATTCCTCGGTCTTGTTCGCGGGCTCGACAAACTCGCCGAGCGATACCGGTACCGGCTCGGGAAGCTGGCGGATATCCGTCTTGCCGTTAGCGGTCATGGGCATCTCGACCATCTGTAGATAAGCGGTCGGAACCATGTAATGGGTCAGGTGCTTTTTCAGCTCGTCACGCAGGGCGTCGATATCGATCTGCTTCTCTGCGGTAAAGTAGGCGCAGAGGTTGTCCTGGCCGTTGAGCTTGCGGATGACGACCGCGACCTTTTTGATATCCGGCTGTGCCGCGATCAGCCCTTCGATCTCGCCCAGCTCGATCCTCAGACCGCGCAGCTTGACCTGGTTATCCAGTCGTCCGAGGATGATGACGTTGAAGTCCTGATCGTACTTTGCATAGTCGCCGGAGCGGTACATCCGCTGACCGCGATATTCGACAAACGCCTGCGCGGTTTTTTCGGGCAGCTTGCGATAGCCCTCGGCAACGCCGACACCGCCGATATACAGCTCGCCGATCACGCCGTAGGGCGCGATATCGCCGAACTTATCCACGATGTATTCGGTATAATTCGTCAGGGGGCGTCCGATATTCACCGCTTTTGCCTCATTCAGTACGGCGGCATTGGAGGAAACGGTAATCTCGGTCGGGCCGTAGGTGTTAACGATCAACGCGTCGGGCGCGTTTTCTTTGAGGCTGTCGCGCAGGGACATCGGATACGCCTCGCCGCCGGACATGATGAGCTTGCAGTTCTTCAGCCCCTCTTTGAACGGCGCGTATTCCATATACTGGAGCAGGCGCGAGGGGGTCGCGTTGATACAGTCGATCTGATGCTTTGCCATCAGCTCGGCGAGCGCGCGCGGATCGTTCATCTCATCCTCCGCGGCAAAGATCAGGGTCTTGCCGTTGCACAGCGCGCCGGTATGCTCCTTGAAGGACATATCAAAGGAAACAGTCGTGACGGAAAGATAGTTCGAAACACGCTCCTTGACGTTGTACATGATCGTGTTGGACGGATACGGCGTCAGATAGTTACAGATACCCTTATGGCGCAGCATAACGCCCTTGGGCTTTCCGGTAGAGCCGGAGGTGTAGATCATATAGCTCAGCTCGTCGCCTGTCATGGGAAGATCGGGATTTGAGGCAGGCTCGCCTGTCTGGATCTCCTCGACGTCGATCGCCTTCTCGGCGGGATAATCGGCGAGCTTGTCAGAGGTGGTGATGATATAGCTCGCCTCGGAATCGGTGATGATGTGGTTGATGCGGTCGGCGGGATACTGCGGATCGCAGGGGATGAACGCCGCGCCCGCTTTATTCACGCCGAACAGACAGCTGAAGTAGCAGGACTGACGCGGCAGCAGAAGCGCTACGCTGTCCCCTACCTTTACGCCGCGCTTGATCAGGTTATGCGCGACGATATTCGCCCGATCATTCAGCTCGTTATAGGTCAAGGTCGCGTCCTGCGCGATCAGGGCGAGCTTGTCGCCGTTCTCGCTGACGCTCTTTTCAAACATTCTGTGCAAAAGCACTTCGGGGACATCGGCTGTCTCGACGACGCTCTTTTCCTCCATGACAGACAGCTGACCCTCGGGCAGCGCCAGCGCGTCGCGGACGGTTCTGACGCTGTTATCGGACAGAAGATCGATGGTGTGTCGGAGCTGTTCGATCAGGTTTTCGATCACCTGATCCTCAAACAGCTGTGACGAATACTGCACCATAAAGCGCAGTCCGTTTTCGCCCTTGCGGATCACGATGCCGATATCACGGCTCATCTTCTGGAGCGGCGCGTACATCTCGACGCTCAGGCCGTCCTTGTCATAGGCGGGCGGATTCCACATGAAGTTGACGCTGACGTCAAACATCGGGTTGCGGCTTTCGTCGCGCTGCTTGACAAATTCCTTAACGACGTCCTCAAACGGCAGGAACGCACCGTAGGTCACGCCGCGTACCGCGTCGCTGACAGAGCCGATATAGTCGGAAAGCGCGGCGGCTCTCTGCGGCTTGATGCGAACGGGCGCGGTGTTGACGAACATACCGATCACATTGTCCGCGCCGTTCGGACGGGTGTTGGTGGGGATTCCGAGAACAACGTCCTCAGAGGTCGTATATTTGCCGAGCGTCATCGCTACCGCCGAGAAGATCAGCTCAAACTCGGTGACGGTATACAGACGCGCGGTATTGTCGATCGCTTTGAGCTGATCGTTGTCATAGTCGAATACGATCTCGCGGTCGGACAGCGGATGCACCTTCGGGCGCTTGCCCTTGAGCGGCATCTCGTTGACAGGAACGCCGTCTGCGAACAGCTCGCGATAAAACGCCAGACCGCTCTCGTACTTCTCGTTCAGGCTGTCGTCATACAGATCGGACAGGTCGATCTCTGACGCCTCTATCGCCTTGCCGTTCAGCCCGTCGATCAGCTCCTTGACAAAGGTGCCTGCCGAGCCGCCGTCAAAGGCGATATGGTGGATCGCCAGATGCAGGATGATACTGCCGTCTGATACGGTATACAGCGTCGGAATAACGGGGATATCCGCGTTGAGGTCGAAGGGGACAGCATAGGCGTCCACCTTTGCGATGACTTCCTCGCGTGAATTTGCGGATGCTTCACGGATGTCGGGGAGCTTGTCCGTCAGGATGCGTACCGGCAGACCGTTCTCTTCGCCGTAGAAGGAGTGGAACGCCTCATGCGCCGCAAACACGGCGTTGAGCGATCCTTTGATACTGTCGATATCCGCGCCCTTGATGATCGCGGCGATGTTAAGGTTATAGACAGTGGAGTCGGGATCCATCTTCTGCTCGAGATACATCCCGCGCTCGAAGGGTGTCAGCGGATAGACCCTGACCTTAGTCGCGCGTTTTTTAATCTGCTTCTTCGACGCCTTTTGGATCAGGAGGCGCTCGATCATACGCGGTGTTTTGCCGGCAAAGATATCGGCGGTGGAGATCTTGTACAGCTCGCATTCCGCCGCGACCATGGCGCACTTGATCGAGTCGCCGCCGAGGGCGAAGAAGTCGTCGTCGATACCGACGTTTTCTACCGTCAGCACCTTTTCAAAGGCGTCGCAAAGCGCCTTCTGCATATCCGTCTCGGGCGCGGCGTAATCGCTCTTGAACGCGCCCGCCTCGGGAGCTTCCAACGCGGCTCTGTCGAGCTTGCCGTTCGCGTTGACAGGCAGCTTATCGAGCTTGACAAAGAACGCGGGGATCATATAGGGCGGTAGCTTCTGCGAGATCGCCTCTTTGATCTCCTCTGCGTCGACCGGCTCCTTCTCCACATAATACGCGACAAGGTAGACCTGTCCGTACTGGTTTTTGAAGTCCTTGATGACCGCGTCGTGGACGCCGTCGGTATTCTTGATGATGGTCTCGATCTCGCCCGGTTCAACACGCTGGCCGTTGATCTTGACCATCCAGTCCTTACGGTTCAGATAAATGATATTGCCGTCGTCCCCGCGGCGGACGATATCGCCGGTCTTCAGCAGCTTCGGATAACCGTCCTCCTCGCAGAAAGGATTATCGACAAAGGTTTTCGCGGTCTGCTCGGGCAGGTTGAGGTAGCCTGTGGCAAAGTGTCCCGCAAGGCACAGCTCGCCCTCGTCGGCAGGAGCTCCCTGTTCGTCGAGGATATAGGCTTTTTCATTACCGATCGGCTTACCGATGGGCGTGTTGTCATATTTTTGATCGATCTTAAAGCCCAGCACCGCGGACGCCGACTCGGTCTGGCCGTACATCACGTAGATATCAAAGTCGTCGCTGTAGGTATTGCTGACGCGCTCGCTGCCCGTAAAGACGGTCTTCAGCGAATCGCCCTTGGGCTTGAAGACGCGCAGCATCTTGGGACTGATAAAGGTACGGTTGATCCGGTTTTCATCGATAAAGTCGGCGAGCAATACCGGGTCACGCATCGCCTCATACGGCATGAGATACGCGGTCATAGCCGACGCCAGCGGCGCGAAAACGCCCTGAACCGACGCGACGAAGGTGAACGGCGCGCCGAGCGCCGCCCTGAAGCCCTTGGGCGGATTTGCGTATGCCTTGTAGCGCAGGACAGAATCGCTGATACTCAGATGCGAATGCAGCACGCCCTTGGGCTTACCGGTCGAACCGGAGGTATAGATCAAGAGCGACGGATCGTCGTCCCCTGCTTCCACCACGCCCTCAAAGGGTGTTTCTTCCTCGAGCCTTTTGATGAACTTCTCGTTGATGACCGCCTTTGCGCGGCAGTCGGAGCGGATATATGACAGCCTCTCCTCGGGATAGGTCGGCGACAACGGCGCGAACGCCGCTCCGACCAGCCACACCGCGTACATCGCGGCGATATACTCCTTATTGCGCGGCAGCTCGATGGTGACAAAGTCGCGCGGCTCTACGCCCAGACGGATGAGCTTCGCGGCTATTTTGCGCGCGCAGCGATCGAGCTGCGCATAGGTGAACCGATTGTCCTCTCCCGTATCGACGATCACGGTGAAGTCCGGTTCGTTCTTGATATTTTCTCCGATCTGACGGATCAATTCGCTCATAATATGCCTCCTGTCAACGATAAGATTTCCCTTAACGGGATCATTCGATGTTCAGATACTTTGTAAAGCCAGTCAGGCGGAAGATCTCCAGCACATTATCGGACAGCCCCTTCAGGGTGAGGTTGTCCTTGCCGACGGTATGGTTCGCGCCGACGACAACCCTCAGTCCGCCCGAGGAAATATAGTCGACCTTCGTCATATCCAGCACCATTTTTTCACACTGAGGCGCGGCGTCGTTGACCGCCTGCTCCAGCTCGCGCGCCGTCAGCGCGTCGATGCTGCCCTCGATGGTGATCGTACAGGTTTTCTCTTCAAAAGCTGTGTTCAGATTCATGATATTCCTCCAAGGTGATTATTTCGTGGTTTTTTGTGATATACACATTTATTATAGCTCTCTTCCCGATGATTTTCAACATAATTCTTTGAAAAATTGCCATGTTTTTTGTGAGTTTTTTCGGGCGAGAAATCGCGCGCGCAGGGCGCAACTGAACAAGAAAGCGCGCTCTGCGCGCATTTCGCATAGCCATCGCTCGTTGTTGCGTAGCAACAAACTGAGCGGGCATACAAATCTTTTTTACTTTATTAGACCCGCCCGACAGGGCATACGTTTCTTTATTCGTTTCCGTTATACTTTAAACAGAGCATCGTCAGATCGTCAAACTGGACCGCGTCGCCGACAAACTTGTTGACCTCTTCCTTGATCGTGGAGAGGATCTCCTCGGGAGAGGCGTCGGCGTCCATGTTCAGCGCGTCAAGCAACCTGTCGGTGCCGAACTGCTCTTCATTGATGTTGTTCGCCTCGGGGATACCGTCGGTGTAGAGGAACAGCGAATCGCCCTTTTCAAGCGTGAACTCGTAATCCTTATAGCGAACGCCCTCCATACCGCCGACGACAAAGCCGTGCTTGTCTTTGAACAGCTCATACTTTTCACCCGCCTTGCGGATAACGGGATATTCATGACCGGCGTTCGCGGCGATGACCTTGCCCGTATCGAGGTCGAGGATCCCCAGCCAGACCGTGACGAACATCTCCGCCTGGTTGTTGCTGCAGATACGGTCGTTGACAAATTGCAGGATCTCAGCCGGTGTGCCGCCCATAATCGCCCTGTCGTTGATCAGGATCTTCGACGCCATCATGAACAGCGCGGCGGGAACGCCTTTACCGGAGACGTCCGCCATCACCATCGCGAGGTGTTTATCATCTATCAGGAAAAAGTCATAGAAATCGCCGCCGACCTCTTTTGCGGTATACATACCGGCATAGACGTCGAATTCCTTCCGCTCGGGAAAAGCGGGAAAGATATTCGGGACCATGCTGTTCTGGATCTGGGTCGCGGTATTCAGCTCGGCTTTCGCGTTGGCGGAGGCGCGGGCGATGGTGTTCTGCTTGAGCACCATATCATGCCCGTGCTTGGCGATATAGACCGCGATCAACGCGATGACCGAGAACACGAGCATTCGCGGCAAAAAGCCGTTGACCAGAATCGATACGACGGCTCTTGCGGGATCGACTCCCGCCGACGTCACGGCGGAGCGAAGCGTATCCTCGATCACGAGCGTGGTTCCCGGATCGAGCTTCGGATAGAAGTTCAGGTCGATGATCCCGTAATAGACCGTCATAACGGTCGCGGCAGCCGCCGCGATAACGGAAAGGGTCGAGATCATCACCGTAAAGCCCTTGGAAAAATACCTGCTCGACAGGATATGATTGAGGATGGTGAACAGCTGTGTACAAACAAACAGCAGGATGATGACCATCACATATTTCAGCCAGCGCTTTTTGCCGTTGAATTTGAGATACAGCACGGCGGGAATGGCGAATTCGATCACGCCCGAGGCGGTGACGATATTCATCCGCAGCTTGGAGACCGTAAAGATCCCCGCCAGATTCAGCGCCCACGCGATGACCAGGATCACGGCGCAGGTGAGGATAACATAAAAGGAAAGTCGGTTGGCGGCGTATTCGTTCTCTTCAAATACCGCCCTGGTCTCCTCCGAATCATACACCTTGAAAAATTCTCTTATCTTTTTCATTTGATCTGTCTCCTTTTCTTCTTATTCATCGGGCAGCTTGATGATGACCGTCTCAAAGGGGCGCAGTCCGTAGCTCAGACGGAAGGGTCTGCCGTCACACCACGCGTTCTCACTGTGCATCACCGGATAGCCGCCGAGCTCATCGGGGCCACCGCCGCCGGGGACGGTATCATAGGTGCTGAAGATCCGGGTATAGGCGCCGTTTTTCGGCACGCCGCAGGCATAACCGTCGTGGCGCCACGGCGAGAAGTTGCAGATCACCAGCACCGCCCCGCTGTAGTTCCACGGGTTCTTGCGGATGTAGCTGATGACGTTCGCGTCGGCAAAATCCCTGTTGACCCATTCAAAGGTCGCGCTGTCCTTGGAGTCGCTGTGAAGCGCCGGAAGCTCTTTGTAAACCGACAGCAATCTTCTGACGGTCTGCATCACATCGCGATGGGTGGGATCGTCGGCAAGGTGCCAGTCGATCGACTTGGAAAAGTCCCACTCAGAACACTGGGCGAAATCCATTCCCATAAAGAGCAGCTTTTTACCCGGGAAGGTGAACTGGAAGGCATACAGCGCCTTGACCGAAGCGATGCGATCCTCATAGCTTCCCGAAAGCCTGTCGGGGATCGAGCCCTTTCCGACATTGACCTCGTCATGCGAAAGGACAAGGATGAAGTTTTCGCTGAAAGCGTAGTCGGGGATATGGGTCAGCTCGCCGTGATGATAACGGCGCTCGTGAAAATCGTAAGAAAGGTACTTCAGGGTGTCATGCATCCAGCCCATGTTCCATTTGAGCGTAAAGCCGAGGCCGCCGATATGGATATCATTGGTGATGCCCTGTTCTACGGACGAATCCTCCGCCATCAGATAGCCGCGCGTGCGCTGGGTCAGCTCGCTGTTGAGCTGCTTGAGAAAATCCGTGCTCTCGAGATTGATGTGGCCGCCGTGGATATTCGGGCGCCACTCGGTACGGCTGAAATCGGCGTACTGCATCGCCGCTACAGCGTCAACGCGCAGCGCGTCGACATGGAACTCGTTGATCCAGTAAAAAGCGCCGGAGATCAGGAAAGAGCGCACCTCGGGCTTGCTGTGATCAAAGGCGTATGTGCCCCAAATCGGGAACTCCGCTCTCAGAGGATCGGCAGACTCGTACAGAGGCGTGCCGTCAAAGCGTCCGAGCGCGAAGTCGTCCTTCGGAAAATGCGCCGGTACCCAGTCGAGGATGACGCCGATCCCGCTCTGATGGAGGCGATCGATCAGATATCTCAGGTCGTTGGGAGCGCCGTAACGCGCGGTGGGGGCAAAATAGCCCGTGACCTGATAGCCCCAGGACGGGTCGAAAGGATACTCACAGATCCCCATCAACTCGACATGGGTGTAGCCCATATGGGAAACATACTCCGCGAGCTGATTGCCCAGCTCACGGTAATTCAAAAAGCCGTCGGGATCGTTCTCGTCCTGATAGGCTTTCTTCCACGATCCGAGGTGTACCTCATAGATCGCCATCGGCTTTTCAATCACCTTTGTATTATCGATCCGCTCCATATAAGCGGCGTCGTTCCATTTGTATCCGCGCAGCGAACAGACCACCGAAGCGTTCTCGGGTCTGAGCCGGCTGCGAAAAGCGTAGGGATCGCTTTTGAGATGCTTTTCACCGTCGGGCCCGACGATCACATAACGGTAAGCGTCGCCGTTTTTGATCGACGGGACAAAGACTTCCCAGATACCGTCCACGGTGCGTTCCATGGGATATTCGGTCTCCCACTGCGTCGCGTCGCTGATCACGCCGACGCTTTGCGCGTTGGGCGCCCATACGGCAAAGTTCGTGCCTTTTTCTCCGTTTTCAAAAGCGGTATGCGCTCCCATCTTTTTATAGACCTCATAGCTCGTTCCCTGATGGAAGAGGTAGCTGTCTGTGTTATTGAAAATCCCCATATTCCCTCCTTGTGCCAAAACGACAGATCGATACGTCGTCTGTCGAACCGGCAGATACTACTATTTTATGGTAGGACGCGCTGAATGTCAAGAAAAAGGAATCCGGTAAATAATGAAAATTTCCGTGTTTTTTCCTCTATATATCAAAAGAGCAGGATGCCCGATCCTGCTCTTTATATTCTCTGTTGTATTGGATAAGCAGACAATGCTCACAGACTCTCCCGGAGCACCTGCTTGACTTCGTCCTTTGTCAGCGTCTTGTAGCCGCCGTCAAGGATGATGGTACCGTCGGCGATGCCGTCGATCATCTCCTCGGTCGCGCCCAGCTCGCTGATCGAAAGAGCGACGCCGAGCTTCTTCATCCAGTTCTCCAACGCCGCAAGGCCTTCTGCGGCGATTTGCTCATCGGTTTTGCCCTCGGCGGAAACGCCCCAGACCTCTACGGCAAAGCGGCTGAACTTTTTCAGCCCGTAGGGCATGATCATGCGATAGTAGGGCAGCGATACCGCGGCGAGGGTCATGCCGTGGGTCGCGTCGGTATACGCTCCGACGGACTGGCCGATCATATGCACCATCCAGTCGGTGGTCTTACCGCGGGAGATCAGGGTATTGAGCGCCCATGTCGCCGTCCACATGATATTGGAGCGCGCCTCATAATCCTCGGGATCCTCCACCGCGATCAGGGAGCTGTGGACGACCGAGCGCATCAGCGCTTCCGCGATATAATCGCTGGTGTTGTCGTCCTCGCCGGAGAAATACTGCTCACAGATATGGTTGAAGATATCATAGATGCCCGCGACCATCTGGCGCTTGGGCAGGGTCATGGTATACTTCGGATTCAGGATCGAGAACTTCGGCATGACGTTATCGCC
>OMTA01000061.1:19300-21413 GCA_900313895.1 uncultured Eubacteriales bacterium
ACATGGCCGATCTTGAGCTTTTGCTCATGGTTGGTGATGACCGATCCACCGTTCATCTCCGAGCCGGTGCCCGCCATCGTCAGCACACAGCCCACGGGAACGATCTCGCAGTCGGGTTCCTCAAAGCGGATATAGTATTTATCCCAGGGATCGTCGTCACAGTGGACGGATACGGATACCGCCTTCGCGTAGTCACAGCACGACCCGCCGCCGACCGCAAGGAGGAAATCGACCTTGTTCTCGCGCGCCAGCCGCACGCCCTCGCGCAGCTTATCGACCGTCGGGTTGGGCATGACGCCCGCGTCCTCGACGACGGTCTTTCCGTTCGCCTTGAGGATCGCGATGATCTCGTCGTAGAGTCCGTTTTTCTTGATCGAACCGCCGCCGTAGATCAGCTGGACGGTCTTGCCGTATTTGGGCAGCTCTTCGTTGAGATAGCGCAGCGCGTCATCGCCGAAATAAAGCTTGGTGGGATTGTGATAACTGAAATTGCCTAACATTTTTATACCTCCGTTTTCTTTGTTATGATAACATAATCAACATCTCTTGAAAAGATTGTTTGAAAGAAAAACATCACTTACAGTGATTCTCCGAATGCGAAAGCGGCTTTCAGCAGATCCATTCGACCGCTTGCTTCACCCGCGTCATTGACGCCGCCGCCGTTGAATATGCCCGCGAATCGCGCCTTTTCAAAGCAGGCGATCCACCCCTTGATGCCGCCCACAGCTGTTTCGACCACCTCGTCGCCCTCTTCGGCGGAGGTCGTCATCAGATAGATATCGCGGAAGTTGTACTCCTGCGGATAGATCGGGTTCAGCCTGTCGAGCAGCGTCTTGAGCTGTCCGCTCAGCTCGTAGTAATAGATCGGCGTGACAAATACGACGGTATCCGCCGTCCTGACCTTTTCGAGGATCTCGGCGACATCGTCCCTGATGACGCATTTCATCGTTTTCTGACAGGCAAGACAGCCCTTGCAGAAACGGATATCCCGATCCTTCAGCGTGACCAGCTCGGCATGGTTTCCGGCAGAGACCGCGCCCTTGAGCGCTTGTTCGGCAAGCAGCTCGGAGTTGCTTTTATTGCGGATGCTGCTTGAGATGATAACGATATTTTTCATATTCTTCTCCTTGATTCCTCTTATCGGTACTGAAAGGTTTTTGCCAGAAAATTATAGAAGCACTGTCCCCAAAATTCCGAATCGTGACCGTAGCCCTCTACATAATCCGTCTGGTTTTTGACGCCCATATCGTTCAGCACGTCGCGGTAATAGAGCGTGCAATCGATGTTCCATGGATCCTCGGTTCCGACCGCCATATACAGATAGATGGGCGTGTTCTCCTTTGTCGGCTGCGGAAATTCCTCAAAGACGGGCGTGTTCCAGAAGGTGCCCTTATAGTATTCGGTCGGGATCACGCCGGTATCGGGCGCGAAAGATCCGATATAGCCGAATTTGTCGAGCCACCGAAAACCGGTGCAAAGCGACTTTGCGCCGCCCTCGCTCATCCCGACGACCGCCGCGTTCTCTCTTCCCTTTTTGACGGGATAGTTCTTTTCGATAAACGGCATCAGATCGATCGCGGTCTCTTCGATCGCTTTGTCGTAGATATAGCGCAGCTCTTCGTCCGACTTGCCGTCCTTGTCGGCGAGCTTGTCCGTATACATATCCATGCCGACGATGATCTGTGGCACGGCGATACCGTCGCTGAGCATATTGCCGTACAGCAGGACAAGATACGAGTCGGTATCGAGGTGGGTATTATGATCGCCGCCGAAGCCGTGGAACACATAGGTCACGGGATAGGTTTTCGTTTCGTCATACCCCGCGGGCAACAGGATATTGACCAGCTTTTTATCGCCCGCGACCGTCGAATCATAGCTGACGTCCTTGAGCAGCTTGCCGTAATCCGTACCGTCGCGCTTTTCAAACCTTTCCTCGGGGATATCGTAACGATTCTCGACGGCGTAGGGGCTGTCGCTCTCGTCCTTATCCGCCGATCCTTTGTACGCGGATGAATTCGATTTCGAGTGGGTGATCTCAGCGCTTTGTTTTTTGCCGCAGGCTGTCATCAGCAGTGTCAAAACGAGGATCGCCGTAATCAGTAAAATGATCCGT
>OMTA01000027.1:0-10729 GCA_900313895.1 uncultured Eubacteriales bacterium
CGAGCTCAACCTCAAAAAGAAAACCATCGTAGGCTATCGGGCGCTCGCGCCTATTATTGAATCCTCTTTGGGGCACCTGCGATTGGATCGCATCACCCCTCAGCAGATCACTCTGTTCTACCGCAACCAGCTCAAGCGCGGCGTGCGGCGAAAGGTCTACTACCACTGCCAGATCAACCTCAAAAAGCTCGTCAAGGATCGCGGTTATGCGACCGAGCCTCTCGCGCATGAGGCGGGCATGGCACCGTCCACCCTCCGTGACGCACTCAATGGGCATGATGTTTCCGAAAAGACCGCTGCGGCGATCTGCAAAGCGCTCAAGCTCCCAATGAGCAAAACCTTCACCGCCGATGGCAAGGACAAGCCGCTCTCCAACAATACCATCCGCCACTACCATTCGTTCCTGTCCTCCGTCCTCGGGGTAGCGGTCAAGTGGGGGCTGATACCGAGCAACCCCTGCGAGCGAGCCACCCTCCCGAAAAAAGAAAAGACCCCGCCCTTCGTCGTCGCAGATTGCACTCATTGGGGATGCTCAGGTATGACCATCCCCGTATCGTTCCATCGCTCCTCCTCTCCCCACCACGCGGGGCGTGTCGGGGACCCCATTATTAGACGAGGAACAGGCCGGCAAGCTTCTGGAGCTGATCGAGGGCGAAGATATGCAGTTCAAGACGATGATCAAGATGTTCATGTTCACGGGTATGCGCCGGGAGGAACTCTGCGGACTCGAATGGAAGGACATCGACTTCAAGACCTCCGTCATCCGCATCGAGCGCGCCTCGCTGTACATCCCGCATGAGGGAATCATCACCGATACGTCGTCCTCATGGGCTATACTCGGTAGGCGTATCCGGTTGGTACACCTTGACCTCGTGCCACCATTCGTCCTCTCCCCACCGCGCAGGGGCGCGTCGGGGACCCCTATACGACAGCTCCACCCGCTACATCAAAGCGCCCGCGATTGCCATCCAACTGCTCAAGGAGTACAAACGGTGGCAGGCTCAGAAGCGCCTCAGCATGGGCGACAGATGGGTAGATTGCGACCGCCTGTTCACCAAGCCTGACGGTATGCCAATCCATCCGGATACCATCGGCTGTTGGTTCCGTGACTTTATAAGAGCGCACGACCTGCCGGACATCTCCATCCACAGCCTCCGCCATACGAACGCCACGCTGATGATCAACTCCGGCATCCCGCTGACCACCATCGCCGCCCGCCTCGGTCACGCCGACCCGACAACCACGAGCAAGATCTACATCCACGCCATCCAGTCCGCCGACGCAGCCGCCGCCGAGCAGCTCGACCTCATCTTCACCAACAGAACAGCCAACATAAGTTAAGCAGACCGCTACCTGTCATCGGAAACGGTCTGCTTTTGTTTGCTTCTATATACCTTATATTGCAAAAAAAGATTCAATAATTGTAACTCAATATATTGCGTTTATCCATTGACAGTTACAATATCTTGTGTATAATACCAAGTAGGTTATCGAACATTTGTATAAATACTCCTGCGCATTTTATTATGAAAGGGGGGCGATAAATGAAAAAGCGTGTTTCTGTAACCAGAGAGTCCGACAGCGGACGTAACGAGGGATTCCGTGATAATCGATCCGGAAGATATATGAACAGAGAACAGTTTGTGAAATCAATAAATTGTGGCAACTACTCAGATTATCATGTTCGGATAATCAATGGTATTCCAACTCCGTGTTCAAACCCGGATAAGTCAACAAATAATAACTTAGGATAATCAAGTCTTGTTCGATAATCTGTTCCGGCAGAGTCTTGCCGAACCTACACCATCATTATCTCAGCGGTAATGGTGGTGTAGTCTTTTATACCGAGAATTAGGAGCAAACAAACATCAATAAACAACAAATAAACAACAAATCGGATTCCGAGAAAAACCAAACCGCTTAACCGAGCCGAAAAATGGCTTAGTTAAGCGGTTTTTGATGGAGCTAGAGATGGGACTCGAACCCACGACCTATTGATTACGAATCAATTGCGCTACCAACTGCGCCACTCTAGCGGGTATTCTTTTGTATTCGATGTAATCCGGGATATTCTCAAATCACAGGGATCGGTTCCGACTGTGTAAACCCCTATGATCGCCTTCGATTTTGGCGGATCGGGGAGCATATCCTCCTGCGATACGCAGCATCGGCGGCTTACAGTCACTTATTATATATGATTCGGCGGGATTTTTCAAGTCATTTTTCAGCTTTTCTTTTTCAAGCGCGCCCGATCCGCTCTCCCATCCGTCAAAATGAGTAAATCTCCTGCCTTAGGGAACGCTAATCCCGACGGGCTTTCGTGAGATACAGCCACATATTTTGTGCAAAATATTCACCGAAAAGGGTTTTGTTAGCCGATGGTGTTTATAATGGGGATCAGAGATCTGTCGGCGGATTTTTGATTTGCCGGACGGATGCGGTTTACGCTCGGACAGGGGGATTTTTGGATGCTGCGTAACAAAAAAAGTCTTGGAGAAAAGCTCAGAGAGCTGAGAGAATCGTATAACCTGACGCAGTCGCAGGTCGCTGAGGCGCTGAACCTCGACCGCTCGACCTACACCAACTATGAGCTGAACAAAACCAGTCCGAGTCTGGATTCGCTGGTGAAGCTGGCGCACATCTACAACGTCCCGAAGGTGATGCTGCTGCCGGATGATGACGACAATGCGCTGACCTTTCGCGACTACGCGCGGACGGACAGTCTGGTGCAGACGCTCAGCAAAGAGGAACGCGGGCTGATCGCGATGTATCGCGCGCTGGATAAGGACGAAAAGGCGCTCATGCGCGAGCAAATAGAGAAATTAGCCAAAAAAGAAAGCTGACATCGGCTTAAAATAAGGGTTATGACGGCGAAATATCCCTTTACTTTTTGCGGATATTATGGTAAAATAGCTTGGCAAGCTGTGAACAGGCTGTCTGTTTGCGCTTAAAATACGCCCGACATGGTTCAGGGATCAAGCCTCGACGAGGATTTCACCTGCCCTTTACTATGCGGGACGCAAAACTATAGAAAGGGTGAAAGCTATGCTGAAAGAAGAAAAGACTGCTATCATGCAGGAGTATGCTACTCACGAGGGTGACACAGGTTCTCCCGAGGTTCAGATCGCGCTCCTTACCAAGAGGATTAACGACCTGACCGAGCACCTCAAGATCCACAAGAAGGATCATCACTCCCGCCGCGGCCTCTTCAAGATGATCGGTCAGCGCCGTGCGCTGCTCAACTATCTGATCAAGGTCGACATCGAGAGATATCGTTCTATCATCGCCAGACTCGGTATCCGTAAGTAAGCAGGAAGCAAGGGCAGACGATTTTTTCGTTTGCCCTGCATTTCGTTTTGCAACATGATGTTGCATCCGATTCCGCCTTTTTGAAAGCCCGGCTTTATCTGACGCTTCAGCAACGGCGGGGCAGACGTTCCGACAACGGAAAACGCCTGTCGATCCAACCATACGATCCGGGATTTTTCGCTTAACTTTAGCGGTAAAACGAGGATTTTCAATTAGGAATTATTAATGAGGAATGAGGAATTATTTCTTTATCATCAACGTTTGTCAGTGAGAAGAAGCGCTGATACCGATATCTGTTGATGATCAATCAGGTGCGGACAGCGTCCGCCATCCATTCCTAACTCCTAACTCCTAACTCCTAATTCCTAATTCAAAAGAATCCTGGTTTTATTGCTAAACCTAAGCCTGAAAAATCCTGTGACATAATCAAATTACAGGAGGTAACTCTATGGCTAACACATTCATGACCTTTGACAAGTTCCGCACTTTTGAGACCGAATTCGCGGGCAGACCGCTTGTCATCGAAACAGGCAAAATGGCACAGCTCGCCAACGGCTCGTGCCTCGTACGCTACGGCGACACCGTCGTTCAGGTTGCGGCAACCGCTTCCGCAAAGCCCCGCGACGGCATCGACTTCTTCCCCCTCTCCGTTGACTACGAAGAGAAGCTCTACTCGGTAGGCAAGATCCCCGGCAGCTATATGCGCCGCGAGGGCAGACCCTCCGAGAAGGCGATCCTGACCAGCCGCGTCATCGACCGTCCGATCCGTCCGCTGTTCCCGAAGGATATGCGCAACGACGTTTCTATCGTCGCGACCGTTATGTCCGTCGATCCCGACTGTATGCCCGAGATCGCGGCGATGGTCGGTACTTCCATCGCGATCTCCATCTCCGATATCCCGTGGAACGGCCCGATCTCCGCGGTATCCGTCGGCTTGGTTGACGGCGAGATCGTCATCAACCCCACCGAAGAGCAGCGCAAGCAGTCCGACATGGCGACCACCGTCGCATCCACCGACAGCCGCATCGCGATGATCGAGGCGGGCGCGAACTGTGTTTCCGACGAGGTCATGTACAACGCGATCATGGCGGGTCACGAGGCCAACCAGAAGATCATTGAATTCATCAAGGGCATCGTTGCCGAGATCGGCAAGCCCAAGTTCGAATATCCCTCCAACGAGCCGGATCACGATATGTTTGAGGCGATCAAGGCTTTCGCGGAGGAGGACATCAAGGTCGCTCTCGACACCGACGACAAGACCGTCCGTGACGAAAGACTCAAGCCCATCTATGAGGCTGTCCACGAAAAATTCGACGAGATCTATCCCGAAAGCGAAGCGAAGATCGACGAGTGTCTGTACAAGACACAGAAGTTCATCGTCCGTCGCTGGCTGCTCGGTGAGCAGAAGCGCGTTGACGGCAGAGGCATGGACGATATCCGCCCGCTGGCGAGCGAGGTCGGCATCCTGCCCCGTGTACACGGCTCAGGTCTGTTCACCAGAGGTCAGACACAGGTTCTGACCATCGCAACACTGGGTACGGTCGGCGATATGCAGCTGCTCGACGGCATCGACGGCGAGACCGAAAAGCGTTATATGCATCACTACAACTTCCCGAGCTACTCCGTCGGCGAGACCCGTCCCTCCAGAGGCCCGGGACGCCGCGAGATCGGTCACGGCGCGCTGGCTGAAAGAGCGCTGCTGCCGGTCATCCCCTCGATGGAAGAGTTCCCCTATTCCCTGCGCCTCGTCAGCGAGGTCGTATCCTCCAACGGCTCTACCTCTCAGGGTTCTGTCTGCGGTTCCACCCTCGCTCTGATGGACGCGGGTGTTCCGATCAAGGCGCCTGTCGCGGGTATTTCCTGCGGTCTGATCACCGAGGGCGAGCGCTGGATGACCATGGTCGATATCCAGGGTCTTGAGGACTTCTTCGGCGACATGGACTTCAAGGTAGCCGGTACACACGACGGCATCACCGCGATCCAGATGGATCTGAAGATCAGCGGTCTGACCCCCGAGATAGTCAAGGAAGCGCTGGAGAAAACACACAAGGCGCGCAACTACATCCTCGACGAGGTCATGCTCAAGGCGATCGCCGAGCCGCGCGCTGAGCTCAGCCCCTATGCTCCCAAGATGTTCACCACCACCATCGCTGCCGACAAGATCGCAGAGGTCATCGGTAAGTCCGGTAAGGTCATCAAGGAGATCCAGGCGGAGTGCGAGTGTAAGATCGACATCGAGGAAGAGGGCGAGATCGGTCAGGTATTCGTCGCGGGTCTTGACGCCGAGAAGTGTCAGCGCGCGATCGAGATCATCCAGACCATCGCTACCGATCCCGAGCCCGGCGCAATGTATCTGGGCAAGGTCACCCGCATCATGGACTTCGGCGCGTTTGTTGAGATCGCTCCCGGCAAGGAGGGTCTGGTACACATCAGCCAGCTCGACGTCAAGCATACCGAACACGTCACAGATGTTGTCAACGTCGGCGACGTCATCCGCGTCAAGGTTCTTGAGATCGACGACAAGGGCAGACTGAACCTCAGCCGCCGCGATGTTCTCATCGAGGTTGACGGGCTGACTCCCGAAAACGATATCAGCGAGGAACGCAAGCCCCGTCGTGATAATCGCCGCCCCAGACGCGACAGAAGAAACTGATCGCTTCATAAGTGAATAACCGCCGCAAGGCATGAAAAGACCCGCTCTGTTTTTCACAGGGCGGGTCGTTTTTGTCAGTTTTCAGTGCAGCAAGCTATCGAGGGAAAGCATTATATGCATCAGCAGAAAGGACAAGCCGATGATCCATGTCCGTTTGTTTTGATAGCCTTTCTTATTCAGATAGATCCCGTACAGCAGGCATAAAAGCGGCACCGGCGCAAAGGGCAGCATCAGCCAGTCGTACCGGTAATAGTCGCCGGTATCAACAGCGAGATTCGCGATTACGGTATATACCGTCAGAAAACAGACAACGCTCAGTATACAAAGAACGTTCGACAGGATCTTGTATTGCCTCGGCGCGGTATCGATCTTTGCTGACAGCGCCCGATTTTGGATCATAAGGAAAAAACGCGAATCCGGCGGCAATTCATTTTTCTTGACGATACTGCTGAAATTGTCGCGGACGATGAGCAAATAGTCGCCCGCATCGACAAAGCGGTCGATCTCGCTGTATTTCATCCGCTTAAACAATACTGTTTCGCCGTCAAAGATATCTGTGATCTCCAGATAATCGTCATAGACTGCAAACTCTGTTGACGCCTTGTTATCGCGGTGATACTGCAAATTTCGCTTACGCATCTTTGCTGTTCGAACCAGGGTAATGATTGAATAGCCAACAAAGGTAAACATGATCATCAACAGTCCGCTCAATGAGGACATACTCTCGCCGATCGCCAAAAGGAATATCAGCGTCGCGACGAGAAACACATTCACCGCGACAGTTACCACATAGGTCGTCCTGAATGAGATGCGGTTGACTCTGCGGATATCCTGCTCCGTATAATGGAAGGTATAGCGTTCATACGGCTGCTTTACCTGCGGGGCTGGCTGATCGGCAACACCAAGCAGCTCGTCGACCGACACGCCGAAGATCTCCTTGAGGCGGATCAGATTCTCTACGGTTGGGACAGTCTGGTCCTTCTCCCACAGGCTGACAGTCTGGCGGCTGACATACAGCAGTGCGCCGAGCTGTTCCTGTGACATATTCTTCTGTTTTCTG
Source organism: uncultured Eubacteriales bacterium (assembly GCA_900313895.1). Classification (GTDB taxonomy): domain Bacteria; phylum Bacillota; class Clostridia; order Oscillospirales; family Acutalibacteraceae; genus Ruminococcoides. The sequence continues at coordinate 7,023 of OMTA01000027.1, forward strand.
TAAAACTGGATCGTTTCGCCGGTCGTCATCATACCGCTCCCTTGGATTGATGCTTATATTATAGTATCAATCGGTCGAAAAAGTAAAGCACAGCTTGCTTGATTTTGTCAAGCGCCGCTTGCGCCGGCTGATATTTCGGCTTTGCAACGGTATTTACGATGTTGTCACAATAATTGACAGCGTTCTAAAATAAATGTATGATGAGAAACGGCAAGGAGTTGTCCACATATACGGTAGGCGGTCAGCCCTCTTCTGACGAAAGTCATAACAGAGGGACTGTGACCCTCTGTTGACATAGAAACCCCGCGGGGAATCTGTACATAGAGGGTGATGGCATGGAGATGTATTTCATTTTCGCGCTCATACTCTTATATTCCATTGGATTTATTTTGAGTATAAAAAAGTAACCGCCCAGGCCAAAGGTAACGGTTACTTTTAAACGTTATCCGGGCTAACCGTCTATCGGATAGCTCCTTGTTCACTTATATTATAGCAGATGCGCTGTGTTTGTCAAGTCCGCCTCAGGCGGGCTTTTTTTTGGTGGGAATCAATCCGGCACGCGCGCCATCAAGAGCTTGCCGTTTTCCTTGAGCCATCGGTTCCGGCGGTGGTAGTCGGGGCAGATCCGCAGCACCAGCCGATAGAAGCGGTCGGAGTGGTTCATCTCCAGAAGGTGGCAGACCTCATGCGCGACGACCGAATCGGCGACCTCCGGCGGAGCGAGCATCAACAGGCAGTTGAAGTTGAGGTTCTTTTTGGCGGAGCAGCTCCCCCAGCGGGTCTTTTGACAGCGGATGGTGATCCGTCCGTAGTCAACGCCGAGCAGATCGGCGTAATATCGCGCGCGTTCGGGCAGGACGAGCTTTGCCTGTTGATACAGCATATCGAGCTCCTCGTGGCTGAGCTTTTCGACCTTATCGAGCTGCTGCTGTTGCGTGAGGGATCGTTTGAGCTGCTTTTCGATCCAGCTCTCGTGCTTTTGTACAAAGGCGTTGACGTCGCGCTTGGGCAACCGGTTCGGCGCGCGGACGATGACCGTATCGCCGCGCACTTCGACGGAGATGGTCTTGCGTTTGGATCGAATCAGGGTATAGTCCATCATATCGCGGGCAGAGGATCAGTCGTAGAGCTGTTTTTCGCCGATAGCGTAGCCGTCGTCATAGTTTGCCACAAAGCGCTGGATCTGGGTCGCGTCTACTATGCCGAAATCGTTTCCTGAGATGGAAGCGCGCTGAACGATCTTATCATCCTCGCTTTCGTATCCGGCGATGATCCGCTGGATCTTGGTCGCGTCCATGATATCGACGCTGCCGTTGCCGTCGGTATCGCCCAGCAAAAAGCTGTCGCGTACCTTGAGCGGATAGCTGTAGATATTGTTATAGTAATACGCCTCTCTGACAGTGCGGTTCGCGTTGAGATCGACCGTGATCGTATAGTCGCCCGCGGGCAGTCCGCCCTGCTTTGTCAATCCCTGACCGTAGCTGACAAGGTAGCCGGGGCCGATATTCAGAGAGGTGTTGAGGTTGCGGGTATAGACGGTGTTGCCGTCGGCATCGGTCATGGTGATCGCGATCCCGGTCTGACTGTTGTAGGTAACATCCGCCTCGTCCAGGATCTTAGGGGTATAGAAGAAGGCGGTGTTGCTCTCGATCTTCTCCATGCTGTATTCATAGGCGGACGAGGTGAAGTCGGTGCCGAGGAAGAAGTCGTCGACGACCAGATCGGGATTCGCCGTCTTGTCGCGGGTCGCGGTAGAGTCAGTCTCCTTCGGGATATCCGCGCTGAACGGCTGAAGGGTATAAAATGTATTGAGAAAGGCGTGGTTCATGTAGTCGAGATCGAACTCGACGGTCGGCGCGCCGTTGGCGTCCGTTCCCGATGTGAGCGACACTGCCTGTAAAACGTTGTCCGCGTCGCGGCGGTCGCCGCTCCTCGGCTCATCGGAATCGGAATCCGTGAGGAACAGTCCCGCGTAATACCGGACGTCGGTATCGGCATAGGCTGTGTCGGCGATATAGCCCCAGCAGGTGACGGCATGGCCGCCGGCGGAGCTTCCGTTATGAACGATCGCCAGACTCAGTCCGACGCCGCAGCCGTCGCGCAGGCTTTGGTGCAACGCGCGCATCGACGCGGGAGAGCCGTCGATATCATGATTCTCTGTGACCATATCATAGGCGTAATCCTTGAGATAGCCGCCGGTTCCGGCAGTCGCCGCGGCGACCTGACCCGGCTGTTGTACGGCGAAGGTATTGACGCCGTTCATGAACCAGCCGACGCCGAAATAGGGATTGCCGCCGTTATCGGTAAAGGCGTTGATGAAGCTCTCGAAAACATCGTCGGAGCTGTTAAAGCCCGCCTGAGCCGCCCATCCGGTGTAGGTCAGCATATTGGATGCCGTCGCCGCCCAACAGAGGTAATCGTCGCCGTCGCCGGTGGGACGCATCTTTTCGGCGTCGATAAAGCTCAGATCGGTCAGCTCAAAGTCAGCGCCTTTGGCGTAATTCTCGATGATCTTATTCTGGATCTCTTCGACCTTGTTCGCGGTCAGACCGACGAGGTAGACCTGCTTTGCAGTTTCGGGGATGGTGAAATCCGCGGAGAAATAGCCGCTCTGTGTATCGGAGGTGATAGCGGGAATCTCCGACTGCTCGACGGTCAGGACAGGCTCGTCCTCGATCAGCAGCTCATAGCCGCTCAGATCGCCCATCTCCTGAGCATCGGGAGCATCCGTCAGGATGATCTCTCTTCCGCTTTCGGTGGTCGCGACCGCAATGATCGCGTCGTCGCTCTCAGCCGCCAAGGCAGTCATCGGGCAGAGCAGCGCGACGATCAACAGGACGCTGATGATACTTAATCGTTTTTTCATGTCTTCACTTCCTTATGATTACTGATCCTTAATAAAAGTTTTATTATGGATTAGTATAGGTAACGCCTCCCCATAGTCGCGGGGAGGCGAAATTTACGCAAGGGATTATACGATACGGATGTTCAGGGTATCCGTACCGGAGGTGGGGACGGTCTTGTTGGAGCTGATGACGATAACGACGTCGCCCTTCTCCACGATGCCGGTAGACATCGCCTTTTCGACCGCCTGCTCGGTGATCTCGTCGGAGGTCTGTTTTTCTTCGCCCAGTACCGGACTGACGCCCCAGCTCAGGCAGAGCTTGCGGCAGACCTGCTCGCTTGTTACGACGGCGATGATCGGGCAGCTCGGACGGCATCGCGCCATCGCGCGCGCGACCGCACCGGTCTTAGATTCGGCGATGATCGCCTTGGCGTTGACGTTCTCGGCGACGGTCTTAGCCGCCTCACAGATATTCTCGCGGAAGCCGGACATATCCGTCTGGGTAGCGGAAGCGCCCCTCAAAAGCATAAGATCCTCGTTGCGCTCGGCAGCGGTACAGATATCTCTGAGCGCCTTGACCGACTCGACGGGGTACATTCCCGCGGCGCTCTCGCCGGAGAGCATCACGGCGGAGGTGCCGTCATATACGGCGTTCGCGACGTCGCTGATCTCGGCACGGGTCGGGCGGATATTGGTGGTCATGCTGTCGAGCATCTGGGTCGCGGTGATGACATATTTGCCGGCAAGCACACACTTGCGGATGATCATCTTCTGGATCTGGGGCAGGTTGATGAAGGGGATCTCGACGCCCATGTCGCCGCGGGCGACCATGACGCCGTTTGAGACCTCGATGATGCGGTCG
>OMTA01000027.1:10759-12375 GCA_900313895.1 uncultured Eubacteriales bacterium
CCGCTCTGGTTCTCGATCTTACTGATGATCTCGACTTCCTCATAGCCCAGCGAATCGATATAGTCGCGCAGCTTGATCACATCGTCGGCTGAGCGCACGAACGAGGCGGCGATCACGTTGACGCCCTGTTTGAGACCGAACTCGATATCGGCGCGGTCAACAGCGGAGATATAGGGCATATTGATGGTATAGCCGGGGATATTGATGCTCTTGCGGTTAGAGAGCTTGCCGCCCTTTAATACCTTTGTGACGATGCACTCGGGACGTACACCGGTGACCTCGACCGCGATCAGGCCGTCATCCATCAGGATGGTTCTGCCGACCGAGCCGGAATCCTTCATGAACGCGTCGATGAGCTTAGGATAAGACAGGCTGACGCCCTCGTTGTCGCCCTTGCCGGGCTCGGCATAGAGCTTGAACTCCTGACCCTCGACAAGCTCCGTATAGCCGCCCTCGAAGGTAGCGACACGGATCTCGGGGCCTTTTGTATCGAGCAGGAGCGCGACGGTTTTTCCGCTTCTCTTGATCGCTTCCTTAACGCGGTCAAAGCGCGCGGTCATCGCGTCATACTCGCCGTGGGACATATTGAAGCGCGCGACGTTCATGCCCGCGTCGATCATCTTGACCAAGGTATCGATATCATCGCAGGCAGGGCCCATCGTGCAGACGATTTTTGTCATTCTCATATTCTTATCCTCCTTATATTCCTCTGTCATTGCAAAGCCCGCAAGGACTGTGGCAATCCCACAAAAGGGGGCTGTGCGTTTCCCTGCAAACGATATTTTGACCGGGGGATTGCCACGTCGGGCAACGCCCTCCTCGCAATAACTTTTATTAGATTTATCATATCATATACTGTCAAAGAATTAAAGGGGTTTTGAAAATTTTTTGTTGTAATTTACTAATACGATGCCGACGGTGATGAGGACGATGCTCAAAAGGTACATCGGGTCGAAGATACGATCCTCGCCGAGCAGGAGATACGACCAGATCGCGCCGAAAACGGGGATCAGGAGGTTGTATACCAGGATCTTTCCCGCGCCGTGGCGGGTCAACAGCGCCGTCCACAGCGAGAATGCCGCCGCGGACACAAAGGCGAGGTAGAGGGTCAGCAGCAGGCTTTTCAGGGAAATCACAAAGCCGCCGCCCATCGGCAGGGCGACCGCGAGGATCAGCAGCGCGCCGAACAGAAGCTGGAAGGCGGTCATCTCGAAGACGCGTCCTTTCGCGAGCTTCTTTCCGATAAAGCCGCCCGCGGTATTGAGCAGGGTCGCGATCAGCACCAGTCCCTCGCCCAAAAAGGTGATCCCGCCGTCAAGGCCGGAGGTATTGACGACGATGATGCCCGCAAAGCCGCACAGCACGCCGACGACTTTCAATGCGGAGAGCCGTTCATCCTTGAAGAACAGCGGCGCGAAGAGTACCGCGAAGAAAGCGGAGGCGGCGGTCAGGATAGAGGTCTTGGTCGCGGAGGTATTGGCGACGCCGATGTAGTTGAGGATATACATCAGCCCCGTCTGCACCGCGCCGTAGAGCGCAGCGGGAGCGATCAGGCGACCGGGGAGGGTCGGGGGCTTTTTTCGGATGATCCACGCCGCGACAAAGACCATGACGCC
>OMTA01000043.1 GCA_900313895.1 uncultured Eubacteriales bacterium
CGCCATCAGGAGATTTTCGTCAACGCGCAGGCTGATATGCGGGATCAGCTCATCAAGCCTGACGCAGCCCTTGGGATACAGCTCAGCCGCCGATACCATCACCGCGGAGGTATCGCAGAACTGGCGTACCGACGGATAGCCCGCGACCATCGCGCCGTTTTTGAGCATTTTTTTGCTGAACAGCAGCATCGGGATGTTGCCTGCGAGCAGCGCCGTGAACGGAACGCTGATGCACAGCATGACCGCAAGCGCCGAAACGGTGCCGGAAACGCTCTGGAAAATGATCGCGTATACGATGGTGACGAAGAGGGTGCTGATCACGGTGACGGGTGTGACCTTGCCTGATATCTCCTCGCTGGGATCGGGCGCGTAGGATATCTTCAGAAAATCGGATAAAAAGCGCGTGATGTGCTGATAGGCGACGACGCCCTTTGACGCGGTCGTACCGCTGACCATCCTGCGGGCGGTCTCTTCATCCTTGTAGATCTTCGCCGCGTAGGCGGGCGAGTGGGAGGTCAGGAAGCTGAAGTTGCTCTTGACCCTCAGCGCCATGAACAGCCTGCCGAGCGTGTTCAGCGCCAGCGCGAATGCCGCCACAAAGCTGTAGAGATGCTGTTCGCCGTTGATGAACGAGGTCGCCGAGAACATCGCGACGATGCTCTGTAGCAGGCAGCCGAGGTATGCCAGCGCGACGCCGGTGTCGCTGTTTCCGCGGAAGCGGGCGAGCGGTCTGAGACCGTCTATCACATAGCCGCGTGCGACGACGCCCATCCCGATGGTGAGCAGCAGGTTAATGCCGCATAAAAGGATCGCGCCGCCCGAGCCGATGCTGTCGCGGGTGTTGTCGTCCATGCTGCCGATCATGATCAGCAGCACCAGCAGGGTCACGGCGATCAGCGAGAATACCACGGTGTGGATCGCGGCGTGCTTGATGTTTTCCTTGATCTCGCCCAGTACATATTGTTCATCCTCGCGGCTGTCATAGTCGGAGGAGGTATCGGTTTTCTTGTTGTTCTTTGCGGAAAAGCCGTGGGTCAGAAGCGTCCCGATGATGCGGAAGAATTTCGCGACCGGGGAGGGCTTTTTCTTTTCGATGGGAGCGGGCTCTTCGTCAAAGTTGTCCGGAAGCTCCTGCGGTGCCTTCTGCGCCTTTTGCAGCTCCGCCTCCTCCTTGCGCTTCTGCGCCATCTGGCTCAGGGTAAAGAGCAGGCTTTGGCGCGGTTTGATCGCCTTTTGCATAGCGTGGTAGTTTTTGGAGATAGTCGGGTCGTCCGATCGTAGATACTCGTCGTATTCATTTTCGACGACCTCGGTGAATTTGCCCGCCTTGAGGAAGATCTTCTCGACCTTGCTGTCGTGCTGATAAACAGGTACGCGCGCGACGATCTTCTCTCCCGAGGACTGGTAGGGGACGACCGTTTTCGGTGTATGGCGCTCCTCATAGCGCTCCTTGTCCGTCGCCTTGCGCTCGTATTCGCGCAGGTTATCCATCGGATCAAGGCTGATGTCGATGTCGTCGATGTCCTGGATATAGACGTTGCGCAGGCTTTTGACCTCGCTGATATCCTCGATGATCTCCTCGGAGACGACCGCCGCGGGATCAAGCTCCGCTTTCAGCTCGACGTCCGGAGCGATGTACTCGCCGTTGGAGGAAAACTCCAGCTTTCCGCGAACCAGCTCGCGTTTTGTCTCCGCCTTACGCTTTAAGGCAGCCTCCTCCTCGATGGGCGCGAGGCGTTTATATTTGATGCGCTTGTCATGGGTGGAGTAGATCTCCTCCATGCCGTCGCTGTTCTGCTGAGATTCTGAGGATGATTCCGCGGCAGCCTCGTTGATATCCGTCAGCTCTTCCGGCGCTTCCTGCACGGATTTTGCGGAAGGTTCGCCTTTTTCGGCGGAACGGACGGGCTTGTCCTTATCCTTACGGAATAGGCTCATTGTCTCATCTCCTTTTCGGTTTCTGATTTATATGAATAGGGGATTTATCGTTTTTCCGCGATCTTATACATCAGGATGCCCGCCGCGACAGACGCGTTGAGCGAATTGATCCTGCCCTTTAGGGGAAGCGATACGATCACATCGCATTTTTCTCTGACAAGACGCGAGATGCCCTTGCCCTCGTTGCCGATGACCAGCCCCACGCCGCCCGAAAAATCGGTACGGCAGTAGTCCTCGCCGTCCATATCCGCGCCGTAGACCCAGATATTCTTTTCCTTGAGCTGTTCGATCGCGTCAGAGAGGTTGTTGACCCGCGCGACGGGGACGTATTCCAGCGCCCCTGCCGCCGCCTTATACGCGGTGTAGGTCAGCCCCGCCGCGTGGCGCTTCTTGATGATCACGCCGTGCGCGCCCGCGCACTCCGCCGACCGGACGATCGCGCCCAGGTTGTGCGGATCCTCGATCTCGTCGAGCAGGATGACGAAGGGCGCTTCCCCTCGCTCCTCGGCGACCTTCAGGATATCGTCGATCGTCGCGTATTCCTTCATCGCGCAGAGGGCGACCACGCCCTGATGCGCCGCGCCCGAGGTCATGTAGTCGAGCTTTTTGCGTTCGACCGTCTGCACCGGGATCCCCGCCGCCTTCGCTTTCGCGGCGATCTCTACCGCGGGGCCGGTGGTCTGACCCTTGGCGACCATGATCTTGATGATGGGTCTGCCGCTCGAGAGCGCCTGCGCGATCGGATTGCGCCCGATCAGCAGCTCGTCTGAGACCGGCGTCTCTTCTCTTTTTTGTTTATCGTTTGCCATAACAGGACACACCTACACATGATATTGTATAATCATACTTAACTAGTATACCATATCTAGGCGCCCGCTTTGCTTCCAAGTAAGAAAAATGGCGATTTTTCCGCAAAAAATTCTCGACCGTTCCCGCCGTTTTTCAGTGCTTTTCAACAGCATTTTCAAGATAGCCGAAGCCACCGCTCGCCGGATCGCGGAACAACTCCGCTTTGGGCGGATAGATGGTGAAGGAGAAAAACATCAGGTAGTACAGCATCAGCAGGAACACCGCCGGCGCGAAGTAATCCTCCGGCGTCAGATCGCTTAAAACCAGCTTGGAAGCCAATAACTGCGCGAGACTTGTGATGATGATCGCCGCGATCGGCTCCGCCTTTGGCGCTACGGCGGGAAACAGCCATACGGCGATGTAATGAAAGGCGATGATCCCACCCATCAAGCCGTATAACCCCGCGCATTTCGCGGCGACATAGCGTCGAAAGCCGACCCGTATCCACAATAGCTCAAACAGCCCGTAGCCGATATACGCCCCCGAAAAGACCTTGATCTCCTCCCACACGCTCCCGTTGACCGAGCCGAACACGATCGTCAGCGCCCCGGGACCGAACCATCGGAACAGATACCGCAGAAGGATCGCCGCGACGCCGATCACGCCGCACCCCGCGATTTCCGTGATCGCATAGCATTTGTTTTTCATCTGAATCCCCCCGAAAAACCATTCGTAACAAAGTATATGACGGGGATCTTGTACATTATCAATATACAATTTGTATTATTCGGATTTTTCAATATAAATGTTGATAACTCTGTGGAAAACATGAATAACTCAGCGCTGTTTCCATAGATTTTACCTGAGTTATGACAAAATTGTCACTCTTTTTGACTTTTCCATAATTGTTTCAAAGGAAAAATGCTATCTTCTTTTTGTGAAAAAAACAGAAGAAATTATACAAACAGTAATATTTTGGTTGTCAATCGCCAAAAAGAATAATTGATGAAATCGGCGCGGCTTTTTTTCTGTGTGAAAAAATTTGACTTTTTTCTAATTTCATATTAACAACGGGATGGGTTAGTGTTATAATGCAGGTTGACGAATCAGGCTTTCATCTAAGAGCCATTCCCTTATATCGGAGGTGAGATATGTGCAGGACATGATCAGAAGGATCGTCGAGGCCGACAACGAGGCAAAGGCGCTGGAGGAAAAGAACCGCGAAGCGACCGAAAAGGAAAAGCTCAGAATCGAAGAAGAGGCGGCGGCGACCTATCGGGAGTATATGGACAACGCGCAGGAAGAGATCAAAAAGAACGATGAACATCTCCAAAGATCGTACAGCCGAAAGCTCAGCGACACAACCGCAAAACAGGAGTCGGTGCTGATCAAGCTCAAGGCGGATTATGAGAAAAACTGCGACAAATGGGTCGATGAGATTGTCGACCGCGTCATCAAAGAGAGGTGATCCCATGTCGTCGACTTCCTATGCCGTTTCGGCTAAGGCGCGCGCGAAATACGGACGGTTTCTGTCGGATCGCGACTATGCGAATATCCTCGCCTGCCAGAGCGTTCCCGAAGTGATGGTCTACCTCAAATCCCACACACACTTTGCCGACGCTTTGTCGGACGTCAACGAACGCGACGTCCATCGCGGCTGGCTGGAGAATCGCTTAAGACAGTTCCAGTTCAGCGAGATCGATTCGCTGTGCCGCTATGATTCCGGTATCAGCGCGGGCGTATCGAGCTATGTCGTCGAACAGGCTCAAACGGAGCAGATCATCCGCTATCTGATCCTGCTCAATTCCGGCGCGACCGAAAAGTTTATCTTCCAGTATCCGGCGTTTTTGTCAAAGCACGCGGAGCTGGATTTCAACAGGATCGCCAACGCGCGCGATTATAACGAGTTTTTATCCGCGGTGGAGCATTCCTCTTACTATGAGGTGCTCAAGGAGTTTTCCCCCGACGAAAAAGGCAGGCTGCCGGTCTCCGAGATCGAAAACCGCCTTTATTCCCGCATCTCCGCTCATCTTCTGGAGCTGATCGAGAAGAAGGCGAGGGGCGATGAACGCCGCGAGCTGACGGAGATCTTCCGCAAGCTCCATGATTACAGCATGATCTCGCGGATCATCCGCATGAAGGGCTATTATCATCTGAGCCCGGAGGTCATCAAGAGGAATATGCAGCCCGAATACGGTACCCTCAGCGTAAAGCAGATCGATATGATGTGTGAGGCTCAGACCGTGGAGGACGTCCGAAAGATCCTCCGCACGACCCGATACGGCAGGCTGGTCAGCCGTCCGGACGATACCGGCGGCAATATCGGCGAAACCGTGCAGTTTCGTACCGCAAAGCACTATCTGCATTTTTCCAACAATCCGTCGGTCGTCATGATCGCGTTCATTCTTCTGAGCAATATCGAGCTCGAGAATGTCATCAGCCTGATCGAGGGCGTACGCTATCGTGTCGATCCAAAAGTAATTGAGTCATTGTTGATACGATGACTGCTATAAAGAGGTGAATACAACTTGGCAGTATCATCCATGCAGGCCGTGAACGTCATCGGTTTGATGAACCACATCGACGAGGTCATCACGGCGCTCGGTGAATCAGGCGTGTTTCATCCGGATGAGGTCAACAATTTTTATCAGGATCTCAGGGGATTCACGCATCTGCAATCCAATAACAGCTACGCTGAGCCGCTGACCAATCTGAGGGTCGCGCTCAACCGCACAAAGCGCAGCTTCCCGCTGACGGACGTCAGCGACTTCAATCCCACGCTCGAGGAGATGGAGAGCTTCTCCGCACAGACTGCGGCGCAGATCGATACGCTGTGCGATCAGCTGATCGAGGCGGATTCACAGCTCAGGGAGGCAAAACAGCATCTCAGCACAGCCGAGCATTTCTCCGGGCTGGCGCCGGAGGTGCAAAAGGCGCTGAAGCTGCAATATACCATCGCGCGCTTCGGAAGATTGCCGAAGGACAGCGTCGAAAAGCTCTCGGCGTATCAGGACAACGACTTTGTCGATTTTACTGTCTGTACCGAGGACAAGACCCATTGTTGGGGCGTCTACTTTGTTCCGAAGAACAAGGCGGCAAAGATCGACAAGATTTTTGAGGGGCTCTATTTTGAGCCGACCGAGCTTGTCGGCGAGCATGAAAACCCTGAGGATATCGTCAGAGAGTATCAGGAGAAGATTCCCGTCCTTGAAGAAAACGCGCAAAAGGCGCAGGAGGAATTTGACCGCTATCTTGAGGAAAACGGCGATCGGATCACCCGTTATCTGTCAAAGCTCGAGGAGCTTTACCTGTACTCGGGTATCCGCAGCAAGGCGATGCAGCACGGCAACAGCTTTATCATCGTCGGCTGGATCCCGACAGAGAATAAAAAGAAGCTGCAAAAGCGGCTGAAAAAGATCAAGAGCGTCGAGCTTGACTTTTCCGACGCAAAGAACGAGATGGATAAGAATCCTCCCGTCAAGCTGAAAAACTGCTTCTTCGCGAAGCCGTTCGAATTCTTTACCGAGATGTACGGCGTTCCCAAGTACAACGAAATGGATCCGACCTTCTTCGTCGCGATCACCTATATCATCATCTTCGGCGTGATGTTCGCCGATCTCGGACAGGGCTTTTGCCTGTCGATCGTCGGACTGCTGATGTGGAAGCTCAGGAAGATGCCTATCGGGAAGATCCTCTTCCCGTGCGGTATCTCATCGATGATCTTCGGTACGATCTTCGGCAGTGTGTTCGGCTTTGAGCATCTGCTTGACCCGATGTATCGGGCGATGGGCTTTGAGGAAAAGCCCTTCGAGGTCATGGCGAGCAAGAACACCAACACCATCATCCTCGGCGCGATCGGGATCGGCGTCTTTCTCTTGATCGTCGCGATGTGCTTGAATGTCTACTCATCTCTGCGACAGAAAAACTACGGACGCGCGCTGTTCAGCACAAGCGGCGTGGCGGGTATCCTGTTCTACGGTTCGGTTGTATTCGGACTGCTGTCGGAGATCTTCCTCGGTATGCACGTGATGACCCTGCCGTATATCCTCGGGCTGATCGTGATCCCGTTCATCCTGATCTTCTTCTCGGAGCCGCTGACGGATCTGGTCAACGGCGAGAAGGACTGGAAGCCCGAGAGCTGGGGCGGCTACATTGTCGAAAAGCTCTTTGAGTCCATCGAGGTGCTTTTGAGCTATGTCACTAACACGATGAGCTTTCTGCGTGTCGGCGCGTTCGTGCTGGTTCACGCGGGCATGATGCTGGTCGTATTCGTTCTTGCCGAGACCGTCGACGGGGTCGGCTACTGGGTGATCGTCGTCATCGGAAACATCCTGGTGATGGTGCTGGAGGCGCTGCTTGTCGCGATCCAGGTGCTCAGGCTGGAATACTACGAGATGTTCAGCCGCTTCTATTCGGGCGAGGGCAGACCGTTCGAGCATGTTAAAATGACGTTGGAATCGTAAAGATTGTAATACTGTTATTCAATAAAAACCCGACATTCTTATCGGTCTTCTTTCTATTGAAAACCGGTATCAGATATTAACATTTGGAGGAATTTATTATGACGATTTTTGATTTTCTGATCATGGCTTTGCCTGTTGTATTTTTGATCGCGTCCGTACTTATCGCCGTCAAGGCGGTATCCCGCGGTAAGAGCAGAAAGAGAGCGACCCTCATGCAGCTCGCTTCCTTCGGCTTCGTATTTGCCGTCTGCATGGTTTGCCCGTTCATCGCGAACGCGGCTTCCGGCGACGCGGCTGCTGCTGTCGGCGCGGGCGCTGACGGCATGGCATATATCGGCGCCGCGGCGGCGACCGGTCTTTCCTGTATCGGCGGCGGTATCGCTGTCGGCAACGCGGCTCCCGCGGCGATCGGCGCTACAAGCGAGGATCCCAAGGCATTCGGTAAGGCGATCATCTTCGTTGCGCTGGGCGAAGGTATCGCGCTGTACGGTATGCTGATCTCCATCATGATCCTTTCCAAGATCGGTTAAGTAAGCGCATGAAGTTTTATTTGATCAGTGATAACGTCGATACAAAGATGGGGATGCGCTTTGCCGGTATCCCCGGTGTTGTCGTGCACGAGGAGGAAGAGGTCAGGCGTGAGCTGACCAAGGCGATGGAGGACGAGAGCATCGCCGTCATCCTGATGACGGAAAAGCTCGTCTCCCTGTGCCCCGATATCGTGTATGACCTAAAGCTCAATCGCAAGCAGCCGCTGATCGTCGAGATCCCCGACCGCCACGGAAACGGTCGCACCAAGGACAGTATCACGAAATATGTTCAGGACGCGATCGGCGTCAAGCTGTGATACTGATTTCTGATAAACGCTTTAGATAGATGTCAGCAAAAATTTTCGTAGAGTGAGGCGGAGGACGCCGATAGGCCGGCGCCTATCAAGGACGACAACAAAGCTATACGGAAATTTTCGCAATAGATACTAAAGTGTTTTGTTAGAAATTAGTATATATGTTGTCACGGAAAGAAGGATACCTATGGCATTGAACAATACCGAAAAGACCCTCCATGAGCTGGATAAGGCTCCCAAGGACCCGAAGCCGGGCAAAGGGGGAAAGGGTCGGAATAAATCGAAGTCCGATCGCTTTTTAAAGGCGATCAAAAAGTGCGCCAAAGAGCAGATAAACGCGATGCGCAGCGAGGTCGAGCAGCTCAAGACCGAACGGCTGAAGCTGGCGGAGGAAAACGCCAGACGCGACAGCGAGAAGCTGATCCGCGAAAAGCTGGAGGAGTCGCGCAGCCGCGAGACCGTCATCCTTGCGTCAAAGACCAAGGAAGGGCAGAAAAAGCTGTTCATCGCGCGCAGCGAGATGGTCGAGGACGTCTTTGCGAAGGCGGCGGAGAAGCTCGTCGCCTATACTGCGACCGACGCTTATACCGAAAAGCTGCTCGAAAGCGCCGGGGAGATCGCGGCGCTGTTCGGCGATAACGACTGCACCGTTTATCTGAATGAGCGCGACCTTGCCGCGGCAGATCGGATCAAAGCCTTGTTCAGCGGAAATGTCACCGTTGAAAAGGACGATACGATCCGTATCGGCGGCGTTAAGGGAAGCTGTAAGACGATGCGCATCATCGCCGACGAAACGCTCGACAGCAAGCTGCAAGCGCAGCGTGAGTGGTTTGTCGAGAACGCCGATCTGAGCGTACTGTGAACCGAAAGAGATGATTTGATATGAACAACAATGTGATTTTCGGGATCAACGGCCCTGTCGTCACCGTCAGGGACACCGATAGCTTTGAGATGATGGAGATGGTCCATGTCGGCGAGCAGAGCCTTGTCGGCGAGGTCATCGGCATCACCGACAAGCTGACCACGATCCAGGTATATGAGGAAACAACGGGGCTCAAACCGGGCGACCCCGTAACGGGAACCGGCGCGCCGATGAACGTACTGCTCGGCCCCGGTATCATCGACAATATCTTTGACGGCATCGAGCGCCCGCTCAAGGCGATCGAGGAGCAGTCCGGCGCCTTTATCAGCCGCGGCGCAAAGGTCACGTCGCTGGATACCGAGAAGCGCTGGACAGTCACCATGAGAGT
>OMTA01000076.1:0-6529 GCA_900313895.1 uncultured Eubacteriales bacterium
GAGAAAAGAAGATCCAGACGGCGATGATCGAGCTGCAGCGCCGCTTCGGAAAGAATGCCGTTCTCAAAGGAATGAACTTTGAAGAGGGCGGCACGACCATCGAGCGCAACGGTCAGATCGGAGGTCATAAAGCGTGATGAACAACACGGAGAACGCAAGGCTCAGATACGCGGATATATTTGATCTGCCGCATCACCGGTCGGCTGTGCGTCAGCATATGTCGCTGTACGACCGCGCGGCGCAGTTCGCGCCCTTTGCGGCGCTGTCGGGCTTTGACGATATGGTCATAGAGGAAGCGCGGCTGACCGACAGTCGGATCGAACTGTCGGAGAGTGAGATCGATCTGCTCAACGCCGTTATCGCCGGGATCGCGGATACCATTGAAAACGGCGGACATCCCGCTGTCACTGTGACCCGGTTCAAGCCGGACGCGCATAAATCGGGCGGCAGCTATGAAACGCTGACCGGCATCGTCAAAAAGGTCGATCCCATTGAGAAAACACTGGTTTTTTACGGATCGGAGGATATCGAGGACAGACGCCTGCCAACCATCGATATCCCGATCGAAAGCGTGGTAAAGGTGGAGCTGAGAGAGCCCGATCGCGTTTGAAAAAACGGATTTTTTGCTATAATGTCATAGATGAATATTATTTTGTTCCGATGTATGGTATAATAACCGTATAAATCCGGTTATTATACCAAATTTATATTGCCCGCCCAGTTTGTCGCTTAGCGACAACGGGCTGAGGTGTTGTCAAAATCTATGATTTTGGTTACAACAGCCATACACCGGAGATGGCTGAATATACCATGAACTCCTTTGGAGTTATGGTATATTAAAACAGTTTTATCAGATCGCTCCCGATATAGCGATACAGTTCAGCTGATAAGCTGAGAGAAAAGTACCCCTTGAACAACGGAAGTGTTAACCATGAAAAGGAATTTTATCTGCATATTGTCGATGTTGCTGATACTGCTTTTCAGCGGATCGGCAGCCTTTGCCGCCGAAGCGGAACCGTACGCTGTGCCCGGGGATGATCTGCCGATCGCTCCTATCGGGAGGGCGTCGGACGCGGCACCGGTCGGTGATGTGTCCGTTCCCAAGATCGAGATCACGACCGAAAACAGCAACGGCGGCGCGCTGGAAAAAGCCGACGGCTATGTCAACGCTCAGATCAGCATCACCGATACCGACGGCAGCGTCATCAGCGACGCGGTCATCTTCAAGGTGCGCGGCAACAGCACGGCGATGACGCACGTTACGAAAAAGGCGTTCACCTTTAAATTTGAGAAAAAGACCAATGTCCTCAAAATGGGGAAAAGCAAAAAGTGGGCGCTGCTCGCCAATAGCTTTGATCCGACGCTTTTGAGGAACTATGCCGTCTTTGATTTTGCGCAGACGATGGGGTTGCCCTATACATCGCAGCAGCGCTTTGTCAGGCTGTGGCTTGACGGCGTGTATCGCGGATGCTACACCCTGTACGAACCGATCGGAGAGGGGAAGGACAGGGTCGATATCGATATCGAAAGCAACGACGGTAAAAAGGATTTTCTTTTGGAATATGAGGCGAGCCGCACGGAGGATGACGTCACCTATCTAAAGGTGAACGGTCTGCGGTTTGCGCTCAGCGAGCCGGAGACGCCCGATGACGAACAGCTCGCCTATGTGACGGACGTTATGACGGATATCACCGACGCGCTGCGTTCCGGTGACGAGGAGCAAGCGCGCGAGAGGATCGACGTAGAGTCTTTCGCAAAGTTCTATCTGTTGAACGAGTACGCCAAAACCGGCGACTTTGGATTAAGCTCCGTTTTCTTTTTCTACAAGGACGGCAAGCTGTACGCCGGCCCTCCGTGGGACTATGACCTTGCGCTCGGCAACCTCAACGGCGATCTCAACGCCGCCTCCGCGAAAGCGGGCAGCGTGAGCGACGGTATCATGCAGAGCGATAAGAATTTCTATCGCTGGCTGTGTGACAAAGACTGGTTCAGAGAAGAGGTCAGGCGCGTTTATCATCGTTACTATCCCTACATCGAAAATATCGCCGCCGACGGCGGTCTGCTCGATACGCTCAGGGAAGAATACGGCGGTTTGTTCGCCGAAAACTTTTCCGTATGGAGCGTCAACCGGTGGTGGATCAATTATCAGAAAAAGCCCTTCGCGACCTATGAGGAGAACTACGGTTTTTTGAAGAATTGGTGCGGTGAGCGCCATACATGGCTGTCGGTGTATTTCGAGGTCAACGCCGATACGATCTTGTGCGGCGACGCGGATAACGACGGAGAGATCACAGTGCTGGACGCGACTGCCATCCAAAGAGTCCTCGTCGATTTTGAGGTCGCTTCCTTCGGTATACAGGCGGCGGATATCGACGGCGACGGATTGAATATCATGGACGCGACCGTGATCCAGCGATGGATGGTGGGCTATGAGACGAACAGAGATGTCGGAAAGCTGATCAACTGATAAATAACGAGGTGAAATGATGAAACCGGAGCAGATCGTCCATCCGATCCCGCCGCTGTATGACGCGCAAAGCCGGATATTGATCCTCGGATCGTTTCCGTCGATCAAATCCAGAGAGGCGATGTTCTTTTACGGCCATCCGCAAAATCGCTTTTGGCCGCTGCTCGCGAGATTGCTCGGCGAACAAGCGCCGACGTCGATCGAGGAAAAACGCGCGCTTGCGCTCGGACATCATATCGCGCTGTGGGACAGTATCCGATCCTGCACGATCATCGGCTCGTCCGACAGCTCGGTGCGGGACGTCGTGCCGAATGATCTTTCCGTGATCCTTGATAACAGCGAGGTCGGGCGCATCTATTGCAACGGTGCACTGTCGCATAAGATGTACATGAAATATATCTATCCGACGACCGGGATCGCGGCGGTCAAGCTGCCCTCGACCAGTCCCGCCAACGCCGCGTACAGTATGGATCGGCTCGAAAAGGAGTGGCGGGTGATTACAGAGTCGCCGGAGTTATGAAACGCACTTAGCGGGCGACTTAGGTCAAATCAAAAAAGTGTTTTGAAAAAAGGCTCCCCTTGCACAGGAGAGCCGATAGAGTCTTTTCAATAAGCAGGGCTGTCACATCGGTGTGACAGCTTTTTGTTTTATGATCCGGATATTTTGTCGCTGTTCTTTTTCAGAGGCAGGCGAAGGAGCTTTTGCAGAAGAAACAGCAGAAATGCCGCGAATGAGAAGCCCAGTGTATAGATGATCAGGAAAATCGGGTAGGGAACATGGAGATAGATTTGGTCGAGGATCACCAGCGTACAAGGAAAGTGCGGGCCGATATAGAACATATTGAAGGTCTCGTCCGTGATCAGCGGCGCTGTCAGATTCATGATCAGTGCGATGATGAGCAGAACGATGAATACAACGCATCCGCGCAAAAAGTGCGGGAGCGTCATCTTGTTTTCGCGGATCAGCCGTCCGCCGAGATACACGCCGAATACGACCATCGCGCCGTGGTGAACCATCGTCTGGATATTGATGCCGATGAAGGCGGAGAATACATCGTCGGTATAGAACATGACCGCCAGTCCCGCAAAGAGTGAAAAGGTGGAGAGGAACATTCGTATCGCGTCGCGAAAACGTTCATTCTTCGGGAATACCGCCAGAGGGAAGAGATACAGCGGTGAAGAACAGAACTGGAACGGAAAGGAGTACCACTGATAATCCCAGGTGACGGGATCGGTGAAGTTGATCGAGTAGATCAGCTGCTTGTAGATCTCGAGGATCACGAGAACGATCCATGTGATGAACAGCAGCTTCTTTTCTGCTTTTTCGGACGCTTTGCCGAACCGCAGGCAGAGAAAAACAGTCGCGAGGATGACAAGGACAAAACAGATGATGTGAAAAACGCCGAATTGTCCGGGTGTTTCCATTTTTCCGCTGAGATGGAAAAGAATCGATTCAAACAAATTCATAGCTTTCCTCCCGAAAGAGTGGTTCGCGTTCAGGAAAATGGTAGCACAGAACCGCTGTTTTGTCAAAGCGGGTAGGCGGGTTCTTGGTTTTCGAAAAACGATCCAATGAGATTCATCGATACCGAGTCTTATGTACGCTGCTCCTGCCGATCGCTCCATCAACTCTACGGGCTAAAAACAGATTTTACCTTCGGATCTCTTTCGTCGCGCTTATGCGTCAAATTAATGAAGGGATACCCTGACGGGTACCCCTTCATTGAATGGCGCGCCAAAAGGGATTCGAATCCCCGACCTTTCGCTTAGGAGTTTTACCATCCTATTATTACGCAGTACCATACAGTATTACGGGATACCACAGAATTCAAGAAAAGCGGTGAAAAAATCAAGGTTCTAAATGCTATGTAGTACGTTCTCGTACCACCTCGTACTATCTCGTATTACACAGTCCAATTAGCAAGTCATTAGCAACCAACGGTTTATTTTCTTACCAAACTGTGGCTAAAATAGTATAATTTGACAGAAAATCCAATAGCAAACTACCTAAAGATGAAAAATCAAAGGCACCGCACCTTAATTGATGTGGTGTCTTTTTATATAGATGTTTTATACAATTAATATTTTATTATAAGCTGACTATGCCCTGTGGCGTAGTTGTAATATATTATTTTCAAAAAGAAAGGATAGGTTTATTGAAAAGGTTAGTCTAGATTATTCTTCCCAATCTTAGAAGCACCAATAGCATTAAGAGATAGTTGAATAAATAACGGTAATATCATAAGTAAAGAGAAGAAAAATCTAATTTTTTTCATTAATAATACCACCTTATTATGTATGCAATAAAACTAAAAGCTAAACAATCAAATACAAGGATTGCCATCTATATCACAGAGGTTTGCCAGTGTCCTCTGGATACGAGTTGCGTCAAGAATCGTAATACTTCCATCTCTGTCAGTATCGGCTTCATCATTTGCAATGATATACTTCGATATTAAATCTGCTGTATACCTTTGGATATGTGTAGCATCAATTATATTCAACTCAAGATCACCGTTAGCATCGCCGATGAGATGAGGGTTGCCGTAATACTCCGGTGTCGAAATAGAAATATCAAGCGACTGCCATACTTCATACAGATCTTCATACCTATCAAACATATCATGTGCATTGTTGTCCTTACCAAACGTATCAGGTGGATAGTCGTAATCAGCAAACGGATCCGGATAGTCGTAAAAATCTATAAAGCGATTAGACTTTGCATCGTAAAGACCAAATCCATAAATAAATGGATAGATTTCTCCGGGCGCGTATACTCTTCTCCCACCAACTACGCCAGCCTTCCATGCGGCAGGAAAAAGCTGTTCGAAATACACACAAACAATTGACCAATCTGTTTCTCCATCATTCATCTTATGATCATACACCTCTTCTAAGTGCATAAGGAATTGTTCATGTGGTAGGTACACATATTGTTCATATAATTCTTTTAGATACTTTTCCTTTGCCCCTTCGTCAATATGATTTTCACGCGGAAAAGCTGCAGCCGGCAAGGAAGTTGAAACAACCAACAAGACAGAAATTAAAACCAACGATAGTATTCTTTTCATCATGATACACTCATCTCTATTAATTACAAATAATTATATCAAATTATTATAGAGTTTTCAATAAAAAAACATTTTTTGTGCTTACAAAACGGTCGTCCTTGTGAGAGAAGGATTATCAACAAAGCATTTGATGCTCTTAAATTGTCTGCAAAACTTCCTAACGTCGTTTTTCATTCGTTAAGGCATCCAGTACCACTTACAAATTAAAGCTCAACCATGGCGATCTGAAGGCTACTCAGGGCGATACCGGTCATGCTGAGATCGATATGATTACAAAGGTATATGCTCACATTCTGGACGAGGATCGAAAAATCAACGCCCAAAAGTTTGAGAGTGCTTTTTACTCAAATCCCGATTTGCGAAAATCA
Organism: uncultured Eubacteriales bacterium; assembly: GCA_900313895.1. Taxonomy (GTDB): domain Bacteria; phylum Bacillota; class Clostridia; order Oscillospirales; family Acutalibacteraceae; genus Ruminococcoides. The sequence goes on from OMTA01000076.1 coordinate 5,907, forward strand.
GGACCGCCTAAGGATAGTCAACCGACTGTCGCACTGGATCTTAATTCTTTGATTGAACAACTAAAAGAGTCACCTGAACTTGCTAGTACGCTTGCTGCGATTATCTCGGGTCAAAAACAACTTGCAAATGCAAATTAGCAAGAATTGAGAAAATGGTACCAAAGCCATTAGCAAATATTCATTGTATTCAAAAAATATTCTTTTCTACTTAACGAAAGAAAAAAGTGCAAAAGAAAAGCACCGCCTATCTCAAAATGAGATAAGCAGTGCGTTTCTGGCGTCCTGAAAGGGATTCGAACCCCCGACCTGTTGCTTAGGAGGCAACCGCTCTATCCTGCTGAGCTATCAGGACATATTCAATTATAGCGAGATTTCATTCGTTTTAGGGATGAGGTCGACCTTTCGCTTAGGAGGCGAACGCTCTATCCTACTGAGCTATTGGCGCAAAACTAAATATTATTCTACATGATAGCAACAGGATTGTCAAGATAGATCGGGCTATCAGATTGTCAATAAAAAGATACTTTTTTATTTACCTATTGACAAGGTAGGTAAATAGAGATATAATACCGGTGAAGGGAGGATATCTGATGAAAATATACGCAGATAACGCCGCGACGACC
>OMTA01000076.1:6554-7463 GCA_900313895.1 uncultured Eubacteriales bacterium
AGGAGGCGAAGGACAAGCTCGAAGAGGCGCGCGCGATCGTCGCCGAAATCATCAACGCGCAGCCCAGAGAGGTGCTGTTCACCTCCGGCGGCAGCGAGGCAGATAATCAGGCGCTGCTGACGGGCGCGACGATCGGCAAGCGCAAGGGTAAGATGCACATCATCACATCGGCGATCGAGCATCATGCCGTGCTGCATGCGCTGAAAAAGCTGGAAAAGCAGGGCTTTTCGGTGACGTATCTGCCGGTGGACGCGAGCGGTATCGTCAGCGTTGAGGCGGTTGCCGACGCGATCAGCGACGACACCTGTCTGGTCAGCGTGATGATGGTCAATAACGAGATCGGCACGATCCAGCCCATCTCAGAGATCGGTAAGCTCTGCCGCGAAAAAGGTGTGCTGTTCCATACCGACGCGGTGCAGGCGGTCGGACATCTCGCGGTCGATGTACAGGCACTGAATGTCGATATGCTTTCGGCTTCCGCGCACAAATTCCACGGTCCGAAGGGTGTCGGATTCCTGTATGCCCGCAAGGGGATCCGCCTCGCAAATCTGATCGAGGGCGGCGCGCAGGAGCGCGGTAAACGCGCGGGCACGGAGAATCTGCCGGGGATCGCGTCGATGGCGACGGCGTTGAAAGAAGCGGTAGGGGAGATGGATGAAGTCAACGAGAAGCTGATCCCCGTCCGCGACTATTTGATCAAGGGCTTGTCACAGATCCCGCACAGCGCGCTCAACGGCGATCATGACAGGAGAGTCAGCAATAACGTCAACTTCAGCTTTGAGGGTATCGAGGGCGAATCGCTTTTGATCCTGCTCGACCAAAAGGGCATCAGCGCCTCCTCGGGAAGCGCCTGTACCTCCGGCTCGCTTGATCCGAGCCACGTTCTGCTCGCGATCGGCAGGGTGCATG
>OMTA01000004.1 GCA_900313895.1 uncultured Eubacteriales bacterium
ATATCCTTGAAGGTCTCCGCGTATTGTGTCGCCTGATCGGAAACGACCATCTTCTTAGTCTCGCTGTCATAGGTCGCCTTGTAAAGGGTAGAGTGATCGGCGATCCACGCGCCGGTATTGAGAAGCCATCCGGAGGTGTAGTTCATCTGAGCAGAGCCTTCGATCAGCTCGAAATACGCGTCGCGCGTCATCATCTCTTTGTCGATCTTCTCGCTGTATTTCTCGCCGCTGAAATGATCGATCGCAGGCTTGAAATCCTCGAACCAGATCGCAGGCAGCGCCTCGGTGATCTCCTTGTTCTGCGCGATACGCGCGATCACGTTATTGGAGCGCTTGCCGGATTTTCCCTTGAATCTGCACCACCAGCCGGTGTATTCCTCATAGTCGCTGACGCCGATGGAGCTAAGCTCCCGCTCGATACCGACCGCGTTGCCCAAAGAGTTATCATAGTCCCATACCGGCGAACCGTAGAACTTATAGACGCCGTTCGCGTCCTGTTTATAGGTGAAGAAGGTGCTGGAAACGCCGCTGTCCCAGTTTTTGCCCAGCTCGTTGATCAGGTAGAGCTTGGCGACGGATTCGATATCGGCGACGTCGGAGAGGTTCTTTGTGGTGGAGGATGTCGCGGTATAGAATTCGTTGAAGTGCTTCTGCACATAGGACTTGACCTCGTCATAGCCGACCGCACCGGGATCGATCTCAGGCGCCTTGATGGTGAGCTTGAGGCCGTTGGAGCTGACCCAGTAATCGTCGTCGCCCGCGGAGGCATCGACCTCAACGATGAAGGGGAAATCCTCCTTCACGGTACCGTCCTCATTGAGGTAGGCTTCCTCATCCACATCGGTGACAAGGCTTCCCGCCTCAACCTTCTCCGCCATCTGGTAAGAGCCCCAATAGTAGCCGTTTACATAGAAATCGACATAGCGCGAATCGGACGCGTAGGGCATACCGGCAGCGTCGGAAAGATCATACAGAAAACGATTGCGGGAAAGGGAATCGTCCTGATAGTTCGCGAGGATCGAGTACTTCTTGTTCTTCTCCATACCCGCGATGCTCACCTTCTTATCATAGGTGATGTTATATCCCTTTTTTGCTTTATCCCAGGAGGTATTACCTCTACCCTTGATCTTCTTGATCGTTGTATTATCGATCTTGCCGTCGGGGGTAACGATCGCGCCGGTCGCTTTCGCGCTATGGCTCTTATCCTCGTTGAGATACGCCATCAGCTCCGTGCCGTTGCCGTCCGCGTCGGGGTTGTTGATATAGATCGCCGCCTCGGCGTTTGAATTCATCATCTTCAGGGTGTAATTGTCGCTGCCGACCGCTACGGTATAGGCTGTGCCGGCGTCATAGGGTACCGCCTCTGTCGCGTGGGACGCGATCGAAACGCCGTTGAGGGTGATCGCCTCATCAAAGCCGTTGTAGACGTCTACGGCATTTTTGTCTGCCGAGGAGGGCAGGAAGAAATACTTTTCCTGCGGGGCGGCGACTTCATAATCCTCATCGTGTACGCTCTGCCACGCCTGCCATGCCTCCGCGTCGGCGGAATCCGCCACCGCGTGAACATAAAGCGCCTTTTGTGTCGCGTAATCAGACGGCGCGCCTTTTCCCTCTGCGGCAGTAACGCCGATCACAGAAACCGATCCGAGGATCAGCAGCGTTGCCAGCAGTACCGAAACCAACTTTTTCATAAAACGACCTCCTGTCAAGATCAACTTGATACTCGCATTATACCATATTGCAAAAAATATTTCTATAGATTTTTTGTGAATTATATGCACAATCCGATTATTTATTCCACGCCCTTTCCCGCGGTTACAAAAAAGTGCCTACTTGTTTTATCCCGCGAACCTATTATAATAGGATCAGAGGTGAGACCCATGACCTATGAACAAAAGATCACATTACTCAAAGAAAAGATCCGATCCGCGGACGCAGTGATCCTCGGTGCGGGAGCGGGGCTGTCCACCGCGGCTGGATTCATCTATTCCGGCGAGCGGTTCGACAGACACTTTTCCGACTTCTCCGCGATCTACGGCATCAAGGATATGTACACCGGCGGCTTTGTCGCGATGAAGCTCCCGCCCGAGGAAATGTGGGCGTACTGGAGCCGCTTTATCCATATCAACCGCTATACCGATCCGCCGAAGGACACCTATCAAAGGCTCTTTGCCCTGATTAAGGACAAGGACTACTTTGTCCTGACGACGAACGTCGACCATTGTTTCCAGAAAGCGGGCTTCGACAAACACCGCCTGTTCTATACACAGGGCGATTACGGACTGTTCCAATGCTCCGTGCCCTGCCATCAAAAGACCTATGATAACAAAGAGATCGTCGATCGGATGCTCAGCGAACAAAAGGGCATGAAGATCCCCGCCGCGCTGATCCCGACCTGTCCCGTCTGCGGCAAGCCGATGACCCTGAATCTGCGCTCCGACAATACCTTTGTCGAGGACGAGGGCTGGCATACGGCGGCACAACGTTACAACGAATTTCTGCGCCGTCACGAGGGGCTGAACCTCCTGTTCCTCGAGATCGGCGTCGGCTACAACACCCCTGTATTATGTACAGCGAGCACCGGTAACATAAAAATTCACACAAAACAACAGTCAACAGAGATTTTGCTATTGAATTATCAATTTAATAATCATGTATCTGAGAGGAGGGCGGCATAATGTTTTATAACAGAACGATCGAATCCAAGGATACGCCCGATTGCTATCCGCAGCTACGCAAAGCGATCGATGAAGCCGATACCATAATCATCGGCGCCGGAGCGGGACTATCCACCTCAGCGGGTTTTGTTTATGCCGGAGAACGGTTTGACCGATACTTTTTCGACTTCTCCGGGAAATACGGCTTTAAGGACATGTATTCCGGCGGATTTGTTGTCATGCAGTGTCCTCCCGAGGAACTGTGGGCGTTTTGGAGCAGGAATATCTACATCAACCGATATATGAACCCTCCAAAGCCTGTGTATGAAAAGCTATTCGAGTTGGTAAAGGGGAAGGACTATTTTGTGCTGACAACCAATGTTGACCATTGCTTCCAGAAAGCAGGATTTGATAAAGAGAGACTGTTCTATACGCAGGGCGATTACGGCTTGTGGCAGTGCAGCAAACCTTGTCATCAGGCAACCTATGATAATAAAGAAACGGTTGTCAAAATGCTGGAGGCACAGGGCTTTATTATTGACAACAACGGCGATTTGGAGTTATACGAGGGAGTTACGCCGAAAATGCGCGTCCCTTCAGAGCTTGTGCCGAAATGTCCGGTATGCGGAGAGCCAATGAGCATGAATCTTCGTGCCGATCATACTTTTGTGGAGGATGATGGTTGGCAGAGAGCCGCTGCAAGGTATGATGCCTTTCTCAAAACACACCGAGATAATAAAGTCTTGTTCTTGGAAACTGCAGTTGGATTTAATACGCCGAGCATCATAAAATACAGCTTCTGGCAAATGACGAACGACTGGCCCGATGCCACATATGCTTGTCTTAATTACAGCGAGGCATATGCTCCCGACGAGATCATAAGCAAATCGATCTGCATCAACGGCGATATCGGAGATATCTTGGATACATTGAAAATCGTATGATTCTATGAGAACAAAACACCGGCTGAAATCCTATAATCAAGGATTTCGCCGGTGCTTTTGCTTTCAGACATAACTGTTAGGTGTCAATTAATCTTCATATTTTGCTTCTGAGATATAGAAATCAGAATGCAGAAAATAATTAAATCTTTTCATTTTTGTTTACAGACTATCAGAGAATATTCCGAATGTAGGCATTTTTTATTACCAGGAAAGTGTTTCGGTTTTTTGTGAAGATATCCCAATGAATTTGTAGAATAGTGGTATTTACCAATATCTCTTAATGACATTTCCTCTATTGATATTGACATGGACTTTTTCGGATAACTCTGAACTCCTCTTTTCAAATGCATCATTTATGTATTTTTCGGGATTATTTATAAAGTCATCCCACTTTACTAGAATGCAATACCTCTCTTCTTCGCTCCACGCACAGCCGCTGTGCGGTTCCAGATAATAGTTTTCACTAAACTCTTTTATTACTGTACTATCATTTATTGATACATGATTATGGCTCTTTCCGCATGTTGAGCAGGTATATGTTCCTTTATAGATCCTATCATACATACTTGGAAGAACTACACCTAAAATACCATTACGTGTATTGCCTTGTCCGTTATAAAGTGAAGATTGGAGTTCCTTTTTGATGAAATAGTTTTTGTCTTGCCCCAAGCTATCAAATCCTTCATTTTCTGACGAGTGTTCCCCAATTAAGAACAGGGTAACAGTAGAATCTTTAAGATAATCCTCCCTTATTTTTTTCATAATATAGTCACCGTCAGAACTGTTTATCCGTTTGTCTAATCCTTTATTAATCACATCAGAATCCTCATTTTTCTAACAAAAAACGGACAAAGCGATTAATTCATCTTCGTCCGTTATTTTCATATTTAGTTTATACAAGCAATTTTATTTTTGCTTTTCAAATATCAAATGGTGGAAGAACGAAATTTTTTGAAAATCGGGATTTTGTGAAACCCTCATTTCAATATCAATCATCTTTTTCTGCCAATACTCGTCCTTTTGGATCTCTTGATTCTGCTGTAAGTCCCAGAAGGTACGCAAGCCATAAGTATGTTGCAGAACAAGTCCATCGCACCAATTTGAAATATCGCTGTCATCATAGTAGTTGATCGTACCGAATTGTTGAGCGTTGCTGTTTTGACCGTTGAGAAGATTATTCGCTTCATCAAAATTATTTAGCAAGACAACCATCTGCATTACTCTGCCATTGCGGTTATGTTTGACGATTGACAGCTTGCCGTTTTTCTTCAGCATGCGATGAAACTCGCCGACGATTATCTCTCTGTCATCAGCGTATTCCAAAACATTATGACAGAAGATATAATCAAATGAATCGCTCGGCAGCTTTTTCAATTTGTCTGTACTGCCGACAATTTGCCGATAACCGTTCAAATTCACTTGCTGAGCGAGCATATCTGCTGAAGGCTCAATCGCAGTTACCTGATTGTTAGCAGCGTAATAATCGGCGGTAATTCCTGTACCACTTCCGAAGTCAAGAATTGTTTTACCTGTCACTTCTCCTATTTGTTTCCATATAATTTGTTTTGCGAGCTTCTCCCAAACTGGAAGTTGATTCAGCATATTAAACTCCAATCAGTTGATAAATATCCGTTAATTTATCGATTATGTAATTAGGTGTTTCAGCAATCATGTGGGGTTCAGCAAGACCGCCAAATCCTTGTTTGATCCACACGGTTGTCATTCCAATTTTGTTAGCCGGGATAATATCGTTGTCGAGTCTGTCGCCGACCATTACCGCCTCTTCGGGCTTGCAATTTGAACGCTCAAGCGCAATTTGGAATATTCGCAAATCGGGCTTTGCTACACCTTCCTCAGCTGAAGCGACAACAAGGTCAATATATTTGAGTAGACCAAGCTTTTCCAATCGCTGTTCACTACCCAATTCCTGATTTGCTATTATACCAATTTTATAATGCTTGCTTAACTCGCTCAAACAATTCTCTGCTTCAGGATAGACAAATTCATCTTCGCTGTTCCATGGAGCCTTTTTCAAGCTGTATTCTTCGATTATATGTTTGTATGCGTTTTGGTCATGTTTTGAAATCTCGACCATTCTTTGATAATAATCATCATAGCTGATATCAGTATTTGCTATCGTTCTTTGAATTCTATTTTGGTAAGCAACACTTTCGTCAACAAGTGTGGAGCCTATATCAAAGAAAATCCATTTTATATTCTTCATTTTTTTAACCATTTAACTTGTTATAAAATATTTTTTGATTGATGTAAAATCCTCACAAACAGGCACGCCGCATTGTTGCAATAGTCTTGACGACTGCTGACCGCCGGAGAATAGTATGCAGTCAACACCTAAACCAAGGGCTGTATCGTAATCGTGTAGTGTATCGCCGATATACAAGGTCTGCTCAGGCACAAATTCGTGTTCCTGCATATATCTTGTACCGCGGACTGTTTTGCTTTCCATTACAATATTTTGTGTTCCGAGAATATCGTCAAAGAAATGTTCAACCGAAAACTTGCGGGCATATTTTGTAATCTCATTCGTTTTAAAAGCCGAAAGAATAATTTGATTAAGGTTGTTATCCGCAAAGTTACTCAGCATTTCCTCAACACCTGCGTGTAATTCTATTTTATCGGAAAGCTGATTATACAACACACCCCATTCGTCATCAAGCATTTGCATATCGTGCTTGTTCAAGTTAAAAATCTTACTGTAAAAATTCACAATAGGTGTATCAGTATTATCTCGATAAAACTCTAATGTAATGGTCGGATAACCAAGTCTTTCAAACAGGATATTTGTCGCTTCAAACGCCACAGGTGTATCATTTAAAATTGTACCGTTCCAATCCCAAATAATGTTTTTGTATTTCATTCACTTAACCCTTTATACATATTTTAATATATCCATAGGACTGTCAGCAATAAAAGTCGCTCCGGCGTATTTTAGTTCGTTATAAGTGCCGTACCCGAACGAAACGCCTATGGATTCCAATCCGTTCTCTTTTGCACCTATAATATCGTGCTCTCTGTCACCTATCATAATAGCCGATGATTTATCAGATATATTGCAATTATTCAAAGCATATTGGATAATATCTGCTTTTTTGCTCCGTTTGTTATCCATTGTAGCTCCTGCTACAAAATCAAAATAATTATACAAATCAAAATGTTGTAAAATCTCAACTGCAAATGCTTCTGGTTTAGACGTAGCCACAATCAGCGATTTCCCTTTTGATTTTAGTTCTATCAGCAAATCGCGTATCCCGTCATATACCTCGTTTTCAAACATTCCTTGTTTCTTAAAATATTCTCGATAATACTGAATCGCAAGGTCGCTTTGTTCATTGGAAAAGCCGTAATCCTTCTTAAATGAATTCTTTAACGGAGGACCGATGAATTTATATAAAGCAGAGCGATTACTGACATCTATATCAAACTTATGAAGTGCGTATATGACAGAATTGGTTATTCCAATCCCCGGATCTGTTAAGGTTCCGTCTAAATCAAATAGTAGGTATTGATACATCATTATTCTCCCAAGTTTCTTCTTTGCTCAACTGCTTTCCCAATAAATCTATTCCTCTGTTATACGAATCACTGATCTCTTTGAGCATATCATTATAGAACGCAACAGCCGTTTTCTGACGTTCCTTTGCAATCTCGTTTCCTCTTTTGGTATAGAAACGATCATACAGTTTTTCAAGCTTGTATTTATACTCTTGAAAGAAAGAAGGTTTTTCATCGTCAGTTCCGTCGGAAACTCTGCCATCAGGTAAAAGTGAATATAACGGCTCACCGACAGTTCCTTTATAAAACAATGCTCTTGCAATTCCCACCGCACCTGTTGCGTCAATTTTATCAGCGTCAAACAGTATTTTGGCTTCAAGCGATTTCGGCGGATTGTTTTGTCTGTAACGGTGAGTTTGAATACAGTGCTTTACCTTATCGGCAAAGTCTTTGTCGAAATGATTATCAATTAAAAAACAATACGCTTTCTCACCGCCAACCATAGCGTGGCACAGCTTTGGGTTTTCAAATTGTTCCTTCCTGCCGATATCGTGAAGTAAACAGGCACAAATCAATACATCATGATCAACATTCTGTTCGGCTTCAGCAATATCCATAGCGTTGTAAAGCACACGGTAGATATGATCCTTGTCGTGTGCGCTGTCGCCCATACATTCAAGCATATAGTTTTCGAATAAATGGTAAGTTTCCTTATTCATACTGTTCTCCTGCTTATTATTTGAAATACAACATTTCAAACGGCTTCAATTCAAAGGCGTTTCTGTTAACAGAAAACCACAAACTGATATTACTGTTGTTTATTATATAGCTATCGGTTATTTCAGTTTGATTCATTGCTTTCAGATACTCGATTATATCAATAGTTGTCATAGGGAGTATGTCTTTTTGCAGAGCTATCTCCTTAAAGATTGTCTCTATTTTATCCCACATGTTTTGATTATCAAGGTCGTAGGAGTGACCGACAATTTGAAATAGCGCAAGTTCCTCATTGGTTTTGATAAATTGCTGTGTCAATTCTTTAAGAGTCGCATCAGTATGAAATACAGTAGCTTTCCATTTGTAGTAATCATTTTGTGGCACGAAAGAATGACTTTCTTCTGAAATGCGGGCATACTCAAAGTCACATCTTTTTACACAACTTTCAATCAGTTCGCTATAATAGTCAAACGGAACGGCAAAGCCTTTGATTTCTCTGCCAAATAACATTTCCAGATTTGCTTTGTCTGCTTGTAGTTCATACATGATTTCTGATTCCGATAGGTCGTTCATATAAGGATGCGTAAGCGCATGGCTGGCGATTTCGTGTCCTTGATAAAGCGATACTACCTTATCTTTTGAAAGGCGCTTGACTACACATCCATTCTCGTGTATCCATTCAAATTCATTTTCCATCAAACCGGAGTTGAGATTGAATGTACCTTTCAAATTATACTTGTTAAGAAGTGCAACGAAACGAATGTCCTGCAAAACACCATCATCATATGTAACATTGAATGCTTTAGCTTTTCCATTGGGATATAGTTTTGTAATCACAATTTACTGTCCTTCTCTAATAAACGGATACTTTGAATATCATAATACTATCCGCGTATCTTTTTACTGAATTCTACCACGAAACAGATAATATAGCAATAGAGAAAGCTTTGATTCGTCAGCGGTTTTACCGCGCAGTCCGTCAACAAGGTTGACGATCTCAGGGGGCTGGGGATTCATTACCGGCAAGCGGTTTTGCAAAAGTAATATTACTTTGCATTGCTTGCAAGTTGATGAATCACTAATTTTGAGCTAGAATTAAAAAAGATATTTAGAATATTATACCCCCTGAAAAATATCGTCCGCAAGCGTGAGAACACCTGCGGACATTTTTAGCGTTCTGTGAACGCGCAGTCCTTCAACATAGTTGGAGATCTTTGGGGTTCGGGGGAGACATCACCGGCAAGCGTTATGAGTAAGTATGCGCATACTTGCATTGCTTGCGAGTTGCAATATTTGCGTTTTAGGCATGTTTGAATTGGCGTTTTTCATCATGTGAAATCACCTTCCCTTTGTAAATCACATCAACGCTAATCAGTTCTTTTGCCGGACAACAGTTTTCTCGCTTCTTTAAGATTCTTCTCTGCGTTGAGTTTTCGGATGTTTTGGTTATTGACCATCAGCGGCGTACATCGTTCGAGAATGCGGTCATATATCCGAGTATGCGCCAAGTCAGCATAATTCATTTCGTCTATTGTCAAATTCGTTGTGATGATCAGCGGCTTCTTACAGCGATAACGACTGTCAATAACGCTGAAAACCTGCTCCAATGCAAACTCGGAATTGCGTTCTATCCCAAGATCATCTATAATCAGCAGGCTGTATTGATTGAGACTGTCAATAAAAGCGTTGCGGTCTCCGTTATACATAGGCGACAGGGTATTCAGTATCTTTGAAAAGTTGGTCATCAAAACCGATACACCCTGTTCGATCAGCGCATTTGCGATACAAGCGGCAATATAAGTCTTGCCTGTACCGACATTTCCCCATAGCAGTAAACCTCGATTTTCCGATTTCATTGTGTTCCATTCGGTTACATACCGATGGGCTTTTTTGATTTCCTCCGGATTATAGCCCTTATCGTTCGCAAAAGTGTAGTCGTGTAAATATCTGTCATGTAAGCCGTTTGCTTTCAGACGTTCTATCTGTATGAGGTGCTGACGCTTTTGAAAATCTGTTTCTTCCCGCTCATCAGCTTCTCGCTGACATTTGCACCGGATAGGCAGCGTAATGAATTGACCGTTATGCTCGATTTTACATTGTCGCAGTGTGCGGCACTTTGAACAGTAAATCAGCTTGTTCGTTTCATTCAGATATTCGTCACTCTGTAGCATTCGAGTTTGAAACAGACCATTTATATTCTCTTTGACTGAGTTCATAGACTCTCATTCTCCTTGCGTATGTATTTCCTTTCGGGTGGTGTGGGATCATCTTCCAAATACCACTTCTGAATCGTAGAGGCATGATCGGCATAATGCTTTCCCTTTGAATACATATACTCCGATAAGCGTTCAATGTATTCCTGATAGGTCGGTACAGTCTGCTGTAATAATGCGAGTTCACTATCTGAAAGAAAAACATTTTGATATTTGCCGTATGCCTTACTCCTTCTTTTTACTGATTCATTATTACTCTTTTCTTTATTACTTCCGGACAGGTTTCTTTCCTCCTGACAGATGGCTTTCTTTTCGCTGCATAGACATTTTTCTGTCTGTCTCCAAGACGGCTTTCTTTCCGCTGGGATCTTGACAAAAATACGATTCGCTTTACCGACGCCTTGATGTTGTCGATATATCAGCTTGTCCCTTTCCAGAGCGGATAAAGCGATCTTGACCGACATTTCGCTTTTATGGATAACAGCGGCTATATCTTTGATGGGATAGTAGATGAAGATGTGACCGCGTACATCAGTCCAGCCGTCATTTTTTTGTGACAGTCTGGTGCGATTCAGCAAAATAATGTAGACGATTTTTGCCGTTTCGTTCAGGCTTGTCCTCTCTAACAGAAATTTCGGAAACGCCATGTACTCAGGAATTTTACTGTTTGGATGAAGATAATGCGTCAATGATTTCACCGCCTGCGATAATTCTACCGCAATTGTGAGAAAAGGTCATTGAGCGTGAATTGACTGAAAATTGACTGACTCAGAAAACAGCCACACCAAGGAGCGTGACTGCAATTCTATAATCAACTGATCATCTGCATTGGAGATGAAAAGCCGATTCTATCAAAATCTTTTTTGATCTCCAGATAGATAGCTTCCATTTTCACCGGGTCATCTTCGTAGACCGCCTCGTATATGGTTACTGCATTTTTATAATGCGTATGCGCTTGCAAAACATCTCCGAGTGCCAAGCAGACGCTTCCCAGCTTCATATTAATCAAAGCCTGATCCATTGTATTTTTCATTGATCGGTGCTGTAGTTCTTTGCTTAATGTCAACAACATGGAATATGCTCGCTGATTCTCTCCTGTATCAGATAGGAGAGTAGCAAAATTAATGAACTGTGCAATAATACTATGATTCCAAGTGCAGTTGTATTCTTGAATGATTTGAATAGATTTTTCTATATTGCTTTTTGCCTTTTCCAAATTTCCACTGTATTTATAATGGGTACTGAGATTTCCGTAAAGATTAGCGGCCAGCTGTGCATTATCGCTTGTTATCTCCGATATTATAGAGACAGCTTTTTCTCCGAGTTCGATCATCCTTTGAGGATCCGTTTCTAAAGCGGTTTGACAATCTAACAGTATTGCACGATTTCGTTCTGTAGCTAATGCTTTGTCATTAAGTGAATTTGACATTTCTGAAAGCACTATCCTCATCTCTTCAATATATACATATCTTTGCAAATGCGAAAACACACTCTGTAAGAAAACCATATAGTTTTCTTTATCATCCTTTTCTATCAAATTGATGACAGACATGATCATACTGATCAGCTGATGATTGAAAGGAAAATCATATCCTTCACACAAACAAATGAATTCCAAGCTGCGTACCAGTGATGTGCAATTTGTAAAGGATGGTTTCGTATCATTCAACGCGACTTCTTGGATCATGGGGTGAAGCGCGATGATACGACCGGTTCGCAGCTGCACAAAACCCTTTTCAATCAAATCATTAATATCGTTCATGTTTTTCAGATTCAGCCAGGTCGCAAATAGTTTTGAGGGCATTCCCGATAGAGGCGCTAATGAGAGATTTCTCATTACATACGTTTCGCTTACCGAGAGCTTATACAACGCAAACAAGGTATGGATATGATCGTAATAGGTGGCTTTGGCACGCTGTCCATCCTTTGTCACGCCGATTGTGTTATCGTCGTCCATCCCGACCTTTTCTTCTCGGAGCTTTTCTAATAATTCCTGCGGCTCTAAGATTCCGATTTCCAGTAATCGTGCAGACAACTCAACGGCAAAAGTATGACGGTGTACCGTTTGAATGATCTTAACCAGAACGCTTTGATACGTCACTGCCTCTGAATAGTATTTACCTATCAATTCGAACAAGAAAGCATCGGGCAATTCCTCTAAGGTGTATGTACGATGCTCATCGAATCTGCTGCGTGTGGTGAATAATACTTGACAGCGATATTGAAGAATGACGCTGAGGATCTCTTCATCAACAGCAACGGTATTGAAATTATCGATGATGATCAGCGTGTCCTCTTTGAGGCTGCGCAAAAAGCGGTTGTGCTTGCGAAAACGATCATCAATAGTTGCGGTATCATCGGTGTCATCCGCAAAATCCAGATCAGCGATATCATTCTTCAAGCTACCGGAGTATGAGATATACATAGCGTTGGTATAATCCTTTCGGTATTGTTTAGCGTATGCTTTCGCGACCTCGCTTTTACCGATACCTGGAATTCCTTGTACAAACAGCTTGCCGTGTTTATTGAGAGATCGGCGGATTTCCTTTATTTCAGTTTTTCTTCCGCAAAAATGGATACAAGGTTCCGGGACTTCGCTGTTAAACACATACTCTCTGACGATCGGAGACAACGAGCCGGATGTGAGAAGTCTCTTTGTGTTGGCGTCGCGTTTAACAAAGTTCCGTTCCATCGCAAAGATAAGGATCACGCTGATATAGTTTGCTTTTTCACAGTCGTCTTTACATGGATAGCCTTTCGCAAATATTCCTTTGATTTCATCAGATATAGTTGGATCCTGTACCAACAAATCATGGATCTCATTGGTCGCCATTGCGCTGTCATACAACATCGGAAGAATATTAAACTCTATGTCACCTGATAACAAATGTCTATTTTCCAAATAATATCTTGTGATATGAGGGCTGATCTTGGCAAGTCCTTTGAACCATCGGCAAACCAATCCGTTGTCAAAGCAGAAGAATACATTATCATCGTCATCCATAAAGCTTTCAAACAGCTTGTATACCAAATCCACCTGATTGATCTCATATCTTTCGCTGATATATTTTCTGATGATCGCCATAACTGAGCAGAAATCGCAGCGTTCCATTAAGATAGTCCTCCATTAGACTGATAATGTCTGTATTTTCATTGTATCACACCCTATTTGTCGAAAACGGCGATTTTATTTACACAGAAAGAACATTTTGAAAATCTCTACGGATTGAAAAGTTAGAACTGCTATGATATAATCAAAACGAGGTGAACCGACAATGGCAATCCAAAAATTTGAGAACAATCAATTTGATGAGATCATCCATATTATAGAGCAATCGCGCGAAAACGCTCTGAGAAAGGTCAATGAAGAGTTGATTATGATGTACTGGCGCGTAGGCGAGTATATCAGTCGAGAGTCTGAAAAGGCTTCCTACGGTGATTCTTACATTCAATCGCTTGCTGATTTCTTTTCACAGAACTATCCTCAGATCAAAGGCTTCAACCGTCGCGGGCTCTATCGCATGAAGCAATTTTATGAAACCTATAAGGACGACGAAAAAGTGTCACCACTGGTGACACAATTGAGCTGGACAAATCATTTGAAACTGTTATCATCCTGTAAGTCTAATGAAGAACGGCTTTTCTATATGCAATTATGCATCAGAGAAAACTACAGTAAAAGAGAATTGGCTCGTCAAATCGACAGCGGTTATTATGAAAGATATTTGTTATCTAAATCAAACCTTTCTCCTGCCATTTCTCAAGCTCACAGCGATACCGGCAACATCTTCCTTGATAACTATGTGCTTGATTTCTTGGATTTGCCTGAGAAGGTTTCCGAACGGGATTTGCAGAAGTCGATTCTGAACAATCTGAAGAATTTCATTTTGGAGATCGGTAAAGATTTCACCTTTATCGGTGAAGAATACAGAGTACAGGTCGGCAACCACGATTATTATATCGATCTGCTGTTCTACCATAGAGGCTTGTCCTGCTTGGTAGCGTTTGAATTGAAGATCGGTGAATTCAAGCCTGAGTATATCGGTAAAGTCAATTTCTATTTGGAAGCGCTTGACCGTGAAGTGAAGAAAGAAAATGAGAATCCGAGCGTCGGTGTGATTCTGTGTGCTTCAAAGGACGACGAAGTGGTCGAATACGCTTTAAGCCGATCTTTGTCGCCGACGATGGTATCTGAATACACCCTAAAACTGATTGATAAAAAACTGCTGCAAGAAAAACTAAAAGAATACATCGAATTAACAGATTCAGTAGACGGAGAGTAATCTTCATAACACCCTGAAAGCAATCAGGGTGTTATTTTTTGACTTATTCTCACTCTTCTCCGATTAGTCAATTTCGACTCAATTCTCGGTCAATGCGTTTTTGAGATATTTAAGATAGAATAAACTCACAACAATAAAAGCTGTGAGAAATACATCACAGCTTCCTTATCAAAACAGATACTAAAGGAGGCTGTTCTTATGTCGGGTACAGTTGTTAAGCTGTCAGAGCCTTACCGAAATAAAATCGGAAAAGTCACATTCCAAATCTCTTCGTTCGGGAATAAACAAAGCTCCGTCACAGCACAACAATTAATTATACAAATGTTGGAGCAAAATATTGTTCAGAAAAATGGTAAAGCAACAGAAAATAATTAAAAAACCGCTGTCAAATCGAAATTATTGTGTTATAATAAGCGTGAGCAAAATCTCTGTCTCTGTTGTTTGGAAAGGATAGGCAATGGCAAAAATAAAACAACAGGACAGAATCACAGCTTTATATTGCAGGCTGAGCCGTGACGATGAATACAGTGGCGACAGTGCAAGCATCCAAACACAAAAATCCATACTGCTTCGATACGCGCAGGATAACGGTTTTCTTAACTGCGAATACTTTGTAGACGACGGCTTCTCAGGCACCAATTTCAACCGCCCCGATTTTCA
Source organism: uncultured Eubacteriales bacterium (assembly GCA_900313895.1). Taxonomy (GTDB): domain Bacteria; phylum Bacillota; class Clostridia; order Oscillospirales; family Acutalibacteraceae; genus Ruminococcoides. Next base: position 14,988 of record OMTA01000004.1, read on the forward strand.
GAGAATGATCAGCTTGGTTGAGCAAGGGAAGATCGGAACCGTTATCGTCAAAGATCTTTCTCGTCTGGGACGGAACTATTTGATGACAGGTAATTATACGGAAGTCATTTTTCCTGAGTATAAGGTACGGTTCATCGCCATCAACGACGGAGTTGATTCCGCTTGCGGCGATAACGAGTTTGCTCCGTTCAAGAATATCATCAACGAATGGTATGCAAAAGATTGCAGCCGCAAAGTGAAATCTGCTTTTAAGGCAAAGGCTCTTAACGGCGAATATACAGGCGGCTATCCGGCGTATGGCTATCGCAAAGATCCGGAGGACAGACATCATCTGGTACCTGACGATCACGCACCGATTGTTCGAAGAATGTTCCGAATGGCATTAGAGGGCGTTTCCTGCTTCCATATCGCTAAAGCGCTTGAGGAAGATGAGGTCCCGACGCCGCGAGCATATCTGATGGACGAGTTCGGAAAATACAAAGCCAACGAGCGCGTCAAGCACCCTTATGCTTGGGCAAAGGGAACCGTATATCGGATCCTCAGTAATCCCATCTACCTCGGAAAGCTGGTGAGCCTCCGTTATCAAACGAGGTCGTTCAAGGATAAACGGATCATACCGCGCCCCGAAGAGGATTGGATCACAGTGGATAATACGCATGAAGCAATCGTTGATCAAGCGACCTTTGATACCGTTCAGAAACGCATTTCCATCAAACAACCGGCAACATGGGAAAACTCCGATAACAAGTTCCGAGGTCTGGTGTTTTGCGCCGACTGCAATACAAGAATGGTCTTCAGTTCTCGAACAGGCAGAAAATCAAAAGGACATTTCTGTTGTAACAAGCACCGTCGCTATGGCGGCAAGGAATGTTCGGCTCATTACATCACGCTTGAACAGCTCGAAGCAATCCTGCTGGAGGATATTCGCAGACACGCAAGCCTTGCTGTTGAGGATACGGATGTTTATGTTGATTATCTTCTGGAGATAGCGGAGAGCGGCGCCTCCGGAAAAAGAAATCTGCTTACAAAAGAGATGGACACACTCAGAAGACGGCAGGAGGAACTGAACGTCATCCTCACACAGTTGTATGAGGATCATGCGCTGCATCGGCTTCCCGATGACCGCTATGTGGATATGTCATCAAAATACAGTGCGGAGTATTGTGACATCAAAACGAAGATCTCTCAGCTTGAGTCCTCTCAGTCGGAATATACTGAGAAAGCAAAGAATGCCGCTGATTTCGCAAGGCAGGTCGGGCAATACACGGATATCCAAACCTTATCCGAAAAGCTGCTGCATTCGCTGATTGATCGCATCGTGATCCATGAAAAGGAAGAGCAAGACGGCGAGATCATTATGAAAATCGATATTTACTACCGCTTTATCGGTAACATCGGCAGCGAATCCGGAGACGATATCGCAGCGATAGGAAACAGCCGTGTAAAGAAGAATTACTATCGCACGGCATAAAAAACAAGCAAAGCGGTGTTCAATGAGTATAACACCCCCGGCATCATCAAGATCCCCTTTATGCAGATGACCGCGCAGAATCCGAACGCGACCTACGCCTGTCTGAATTTTGACTATGCTGTCGCGCCCGACGAGATCCGCGATCGCTCTATCCTGATCGAAGGCGATGCCGACAAAATGATCACCGACCTGCTCGCATGATCTTCAAAAGCATCCTCCGGCTGAAAATGTCGGAGGATTTTTCGTGACAATTTTTCCGTTTTATGGTATGATAACCATATTAAATCTATATGGAGGCATCGAATGATTAAACCGGCAACCCTGAATCTGACAATGGAATGGGACAAAACCTTCCCCAAAAGCGACAAGGTCGATCACAGCAAGGTCACCTTCATCAACCGCTACGGCATCACCCTCGCCGCGGATATGTATATCCCGAAAAATGTCGAGGGAAAGCTGCCTGCGATCGCGGTATGCGGCCCGTTCGGCGCGGTCAAGGAACAGTGCTCCGGACTGTACGCCCAAACGATGGCGGAGCGCGACTTTCTGACCATCGCCTTTGATCCGTCCTTCACCGGCGAGAGCGGCGGCGAAAACCGCTACATGGCTTCTCCCGATATCAACACCGAGGACTTTATGGCGGCGGTGGATTTCCTTTCGCTGAACGACAAGGTCGATCCCGACCGCATCGGTATCATCGGTATCTGCGGATGGGGCGGCATGGCGATCAACACCGCGGCGCTCGATACGCGTATCAAGGCGACGGTCGCCTCGACCATGTACGACATGACCCGCGTCAACGCGAACGGCTACTTCGATTCCGAGGACAGCGAAGAATCCCGCTATCAGAGAAAAGCCGCCCTGTGCGCGCAGCGTCTGGAGGATCTCAAAAACGGAGAATACAAGCTCGGCGGCGGCGTGGTCGATCCCCTGCCCGAGGACGCGCCGTTCTTTGTCAAGGATTACCACAGCTACTACAAGACCGACCGCGGCTATCATCCCCGCTCGCTCAATTCAAACGGCGGCTGGAACGTCATCGGATGCCAGTCGTTCATGAACCAGCCGATCCTGAGATACTCCAACGAGATCCGCAGCGCCGTCCTGCTGATCCACGGCGACAAGGCCCACTCCTGCTATTTCAGCAAGGACGCCTACGCCGCGATGATCAAGGACAGCAAGTACGCCGACAACAAGGAGCTGATGCTGATCGAGGGCGCCGTACATACCGATCTTTACGACGGCGGCGACAACAACGCCATCCCCTTCGACAAGCTCACAACCTTCTTTACGGAAAATCTGAAATGAGTATGGAACTGAAAAAACTCAACGATCCGCTGACCGTGTGCAAGGTCAAAAGCGTCTCGGACATCGACCTGACAAAAGACTTTTACTTCATCGGCAAAACGGATGAGGAGATCTCCCTGGTCTGCCCGACCGTCGATACGCCCGCCGAAACGACCGCCCGCGACGACGGCTGGAAAGGCTTTCGGATACAGGGCGTGCTCGACTTTTCTCTTATCGGCATCCTGTCAAAGCTCTCCGCCGTTCTCGCCGAAAACGCTATCGGCATCTTCGCGGTATCGACCTACAACACGGATTACATCCTTGTCAAAGCGGAAAACTTTGAAAAAGCGGAGGCTGTCCTGTCAAAAGCAGGCTACAGCGTCATCGACGATAATAAACAATGAAAGAGGTCAAATCATGAAAAAGAATTTAGGTACCATCCCCGCGGTATACCCCATGCCCGTGCTGATGGTCGCGGCATATGATGAAAACGGCAAGGTCGGCGTGATGAACGCCGCGTGGGGTTCGATCTGCGCAAGAGATAAGATCGCGCTGTTCATCAGCGAGGGTCACAAAACCACCCAAAATGTGCTGCAAAGCAAAGCCTTCACCGTCAGCCTCGCAGACAGAGCGCACATGGACGTCGCCGATTTCGTCGGTATCGCTACCGGCAACAAGATGGCGGACAAATTCGAGCGCACCGGCTATCACGCGGTAAAGAGCGAGAACGTCAACGCCCCGATCATCGACGAGTTCCCCGTCGTCATGGAGTGCGAGCTTTGCGAGGTCGTCGATACCGAGAATATGTACGCCATCGTCGGCAGGATCGTCAATGTTCAGGCAGACGAAAACGTCCTCGACGAAAACGACAAGGTCGCGGTCGAAAAGCTCGACGCGCTGATCTTCGACCAGTTCCGTCACGGCTACTATGTCACCGGCGAAAAAGCGGGCATGGCATGGGACGCCGGCAAAGGGCTGATGTAATCATCGCGTCCCGGGAGAAATCTATGCAGGAATTCATCTATAAACCGACCGACGACAGTACCTACTGCGTCACGGGATATACCGGCGATGAAGCCGAGGTCGTCATCCCCGACAGCTACGGCAGCGGCGTGATCACCGTGATCGGCGACGGCTTGTTCAGCGGTCACAGCGAGATCACCCGTGTTCATATCCCCGACACCGTCACCAACATGGGCGAGTTCATTTTCGACGGCTGTGAAAATCTTCGTAGGATCGAGCTGCCCTCTGCGCTCGAATGCCTTTGGGGCTACACTTTCGTGCGCTGCGGGATCGAAGAGATCACCCTGCCCGACAAGCTTGTGACAATCCCGCCCTTTGCATTCAAGGATTGCAAAAACCTCAGACGCGTCGTCTGCGGAAAAGGGCTGCAAAAAATCTATTCATGGGCGTTCGGCGGCTGCGACAAGCTCACCGAGCTGATCCGCGACGATTCCGTCGAGGTCAGCCCCCACGCTTTTGAAACAAAAGAGTTGAATACATAACCCAAAGGAGAAAACGATGGAACTTTTGAAAGGCGCGCCCGCCGATATGACCGGCAGACAGGACAGAGAGATCCGCACCTATGCCTTCCTCGACGCCCTCGGCGTCGCGTACGAGCGAACCGACCACCCCGACGAGCCCGCTACCACGATGGAGGCGTGCGAGAAGATCGACGCGATCCTCAACGTCCGCATCTGCAAAAACCTGTTCCTCTGCAATCGTCAGAAAACAGCCTTCTATCTGCTGGTCATGCCCGGCGATAAACCCTTCAAAACCAAGGAGCTGTCAAAGCAAATGAACATCAGCCGCCTTTCCTTTGCGGACGAGACCTATATGAAAGAGCTGCTCGATATCTATCCCGGAAGCGTCTCCGTCCTCGGACTGATGAACGACAAAGAACACCGTGTTCAGCTCATCATCGATGAGGACGTCCTCAAGGAAGCGTACTTCGGCTGTCATCCCTGCGCCAACACCAGTTCGCTGAGATTCAAGACCGCCGACCTGACCGACAAGATCATCCCCGCTCTGGGCGCTGAACCGATCATCGTGCATCTGGAAGGGATCGTCTGAGATTTTTTCAAAACCTAGTGACATTTACGCCAAAATGTTTTATAATGCAACTGTCAAACGACCTGCGACAAATATAATAAAGGAGAAATAACTATGAATCGTTTACCGCAAAACGATCCCTCGGCTGTCAGACAACAGCCAAGACGTACTTTCCTCGTTTCGAATCCTGTCTTGAGAAAGCTGGATGATGTCAACGAGGTCGATCAAGCCAACAGCGCCACCTACGGCGGCATCGCTGTCAAGACCATCTACTTCTTGCTGTTCAGCATCGTCGGCATGATCGTGTTCCCGATCCTCACCCCCTATCTGCAATTCGGCAAGGTGCTGGAGTTTTCCGTTGCCAAATTCCCCGTCAGTATGTATATGGGCGAGGCGATCGGGCTGGGCGTATCCGCGATACTCGCGATCATTCTGCAACTGCTGGCGCGCTTTGTACGTGTGACAACTCCCGTCACCGGCGCGCTCTACTGCGTGACCCAGGGCTACCTGATCTCGTACCTGATCTTCAAGGTCCTCAAAGGCTATGAGTACCTCGGCTTGCTCGCGCTGGTTCTCACCGTCACGATCGTCCTCATCATGACAATCCTCTATGCGACAGGCGCTATCCGTGTGACCAAAAAGTTCAGGATGATCCTGATCACCCTTTTCTCTACC
>OMTA01000306.1:0-835 GCA_900313895.1 uncultured Eubacteriales bacterium
CCCAACACCGCGGCGGAAGGCACCATCGAGTGCAAGTTCTGGGGTCTCGGCGGCGACGGTACTGTCGGTGCAAACAAAGACTCCATCAAGATCATCGGTGACCATACCGATAAATATGTACAGGCATACTTCCAGTATGACTCCAAAAAGACCGGCGGTATCACCATCAGCCACCTGCGCTTCGGTGATAAGCCCATCAAGTCCCCCTACTACATCAACAAGGCTGACTTCGTTGCCTGCCACAACCCCTCCTACATCCTCAAGGGCTACAAGATGGTTCAGGATGTCAAGCCCGGCGGCGTATTCCTGATCAACTGCCAGTGGACTCCCGACGAGCTGAACACTCACCTCAACGCAGAGACAAAGCGCTATATCGCTAAGAACAACATCCAGCTCTACACCGTCAACGCGATCGACATCGCTGCCGAGATCGGTCTGGGCAAGCGTACCAACACCGTTCTCCAGAGCGCGTTCTTCTCTCTCTCCAAGGTTCTGCCTGAGGAAGAGGCGATCGGCTACATGAAGGAAAAGGCGCAGAAGTTCATGAAGAAGGGCAAAGAGATCGTCGAGATGAACGAAAAGGCGATCGACGCCGGCGCTTCCGCATACGTCAAGATCGACGTTCCCGCTGACTGGGCAGACGCTGCTGACGATGTTGCCGCTAAGGCATCCGTCGGTCGTGAAAAGCTCGTCAAGCAGGTCGACAACATCATGTTCCCTGTCGGCAAGATGGACGGCGACAGCCTTCCCGTATCCGCCTTCGTTGACCATGCGGACGGTACCTTCGAGCAGGGCGCTTCCGCGTTTGAGAAGCGCGGCGTAGACGTTATGGTAC
>OMTA01000306.1:856-2444 GCA_900313895.1 uncultured Eubacteriales bacterium
ACCGCTGCGCGTTTGTCTGCCCCCACGCTACTATCCGTCCTTACGCGATGAGCGATGAGGAAGCCGCTGCTGCTCCCGAGCAGACCAAGATCGCTCCCAAGCCCGTCGTCAAGACCAACTATAAATACACCCTCGCCGTTTCTCCCTTCGACTGCATGGGCTGCGGCGTATGTATCGGCGTTTGCCCGACCAACTCTCTGAAGATGGTTCCGCGCGAATCTCAGGACGCACAGCAGGCAGTATTCGATTACTGTGTTGCCAATGTCACCGAGAAGCCCGAGACCACCGCGAACATGAACCTGATCGCTTCTCAGTACAAGCAGCCGCTGCTTGAATTCTCCGGTTCCTGCGCAGGTTGTGCCGAGACCTCTTACGCACGTCTTGTCACCCAGCTGTTCGGCGACAGAATGTACATCTCTAACGCGACCGGTTGCTCCTCTATCTGGGGCGGTCCTGCCGCAACATCCCCCTACACCGTCAACAAAGAAGGCCACGGTCCCGCATGGGCTAACTCCCTGTTCGAGGACAACGCCGAGCACGGTCTGGGTATGTTCCTCGGCCAGCGCGCGATCCGCGACAGACTGGTCGAAAAGGTCAAAGAGGTTGCCGCTGACGAGCGCGCTTCTGCCGAGCTCAAGGCCGCTGCCGACGAGTATCTCGCTACTCTGAACGACGGCGAGAAGAACGCTCCCGCTACCAAGGCTCTGGTCGCAGAGATCGAGAAGATCGCCGACAAGTGCCCGAACGCGAAGGACATCATCGACAACAAGGAATTCCTCTCCAAGAAGTCCGTATGGATCTTCGGCGGCGACGGCTGGGCATATGATATCGGCTTCGGCGGCGTAGACCACGTTCTCGCTACCGGCGAAGACGTCAACATCATGGTCTTCGATACCGAGGTATATTCCAATACCGGCGGCCAAGCTTCCAAGGCTTCCAACATCGGTCAGGTAGCGCAGTTCGCTGCTTCCGGTAAGTCGATCCAGAAGAAGTCCCTCGCCGACATCGCTATCTCCTACGGCTACATCTATGTTGCTCAGATCGCGATGGGCGCTGACATGAACCAGACCCTCAAGGCGATCCGTGAGGCTGAGGCTTATCCGGGTCCGTCCCTGATCATCGGCTACGCTCCCTGCGAGATGCACTCCATCAAGGGCGGTATGCAGAACTGCCAGAAGGAAATGGCGCGTGCCGTTGCCTGCGGTTACTGGAACAACTTCCGCTTCGATCCTCGCCTCAAGGCTGAGGGCAAGAACCCGTTCATCCTCGACAGCAAGGCTCCGTCCGAGTCTTACCGCGACTTCATCATGAACGAGGCTCGCTACAGCGGTCTGACCCGTACCTTCCCCGAGAGAGCGGAAGAGCTCTTCAAGAAAGCTGAGGATACCGCTGCTGCCCGCTATGAGACCCTCTCCGAGCGCGCGAAGTAATAAGCCAAAATAAAATATGCCGAAAGGCGTCACAATCCCCCGAACTCCGGTTCGGGGGATTTTTTTACTTTATAAGAAACTGCTCGTTTCTTATAAAGTAAAAAAGATTTATAGTGCCCGCCCAGTAGCGCACTGGATGTGCGCACGGGCGATGGCAA
>OMTA01000092.1 GCA_900313895.1 uncultured Eubacteriales bacterium
TGGAGATGTCCGCCGCGGCGGGCATCACCATCACCCACGCGGACTCTCACCACCATATCCATACCGGGCTGTTTGTCGCGCCGATCGCGGTGCAGGTTTGTAAGGAGCATGGGATCAACAAGATCAGGCTCCATCGTAACGCGGGACAGATTTCCTTTGTCAAGCGCATTGTGAAGAATCGCTATAACAAATGGCTGAGAACACAAGGCTTCATCACCACCGATTACTTCGCCTATGTGATGGATATCGAGGGCTTCGATGTTCCCGATAATACAGAGATCATGATTCACCCCGATTATAACAAGGATGGGGATTTAATTGATAGAAGAGGTATGGAGGACGGGATCCCCATCGGCAACCCGATCCCACCCTACGGCGCTCGGCATAATATAGTTTTGAGAGGATACAAAAAGCTGTAATGCGGATTCTTTACGGGTACTCGAACTGTACCGATAAAACCTACAACAGAATCGTCAGTGAAAGAAATGTACATACGATGGTTCCCGACCAGAAGTATCACAGCCTGATGATAAAAGGCTTTTCTAAAAACGGAGCAGAAGTTTGTGCTTTTTCCGGATTACCGATCAACCGCGCTGTCACGGCGAGAAAGCTGGTTCGGGAGCAGGATGAGAAGGAAGGAAATGCTACTTTTCATTATATCACTACTTTGAATTATCCCGGTATTCGCCAGCTGATGATCTTCTTCGGCGCATTTTTCGGGATAATGAGGACAAAAAAGGATAAAGAGACCTTTGCCGTGTGTGACGGTCTCAACGCGGCGATTGCTGCGGCGTTTTCCTTTGCGTGCCGGCTGAGAAAGATCCCCTGTGTTGCTATCGTTACCGACCTTCCCGATATGTTCGATTCGGGAAGACTTAGAAAAAAAGCAAGCAACTTCCTTCTGGGGCGCTTTGACGGCTATGTTTTTCTGACAGAGTACATGAACGAATACCTTGGAAAAAACAAGCCCTATATCGTTTTGGAGGGTCACGTTGACTCTGCGGTCAGCGATATGAATCAGGAGGCTTCTTATGAAGAGCAGACAGGGGAGAAGATTGTACTGTATGCCGGCAATATCCATACGAAGTACGGCATCGGGATATTGGCAGAGGGATTTGCTTTGGCGGATATCCCTGACACAATATTAAGAGTATACGGTGACGGTGATTATAAAGAACAATTGAAAAAACTGTGTGATAGTCACCCGAACATCCGGTATATGGGAAGAATCGGCAATGAAGTTATTGTCAGAGAGGAACAGAAGGCGTCTCTTCTTGTCAACCCGCGTCCGACTGCTCCGGAGTATACAAAGTATTCTTTTCCCTCCAAGAACATGGAATATATGGTGTCGGGTACGCCGACGCTGACCACGAAGCTGCCCGGTATGCCCGAGGAGTATTATCCGTATGTCTATCTTTTGGAGGACGAAAGTCCCGACGGCGTAGCCGCAAAGCTCAGAGAGATTTTTTCGGCGCCGTTCGAAGAACGTAAGCAAAAGGCGCTGTCTGCGCGCAGATTCGTATCAGAAAACAAGTCAAACATCGTTCAGTCGCGGAAGATCCTTGATTTTCTGCGATCTGAATTTGAGAATCAATAGATCAACATCGATCATCAGCAAAGAGAGAACGGTATGTATCTGGATAAAGTCAAACAATTTTTTAAAAAACTGAATTTCAAGAGCTTTGTCCTGATTTTTCTGCTGTTTTTCGGGATCATGCCGATCATTCCGCGAGCGGTGAGTACCTACCTGACCACCTACTCGTATATGGCGCTTGTGGTGGCGGTCGTTTTGTTTACGATCGTCGCTTGTCGGATAGCGAATGTCAGGGATTTTATATTGTTTTCACTGCCGTTCATCCTGTATCAGTTGATTGTACTGTTGTTCAACCGCAGCGATGAAATCCTGCTGGCGGGATATCAGGTGTTATTGTTTTTGATGCCCGCCTTTATCGGTTATTATTTGGTGACACATCCCTTCTATTCTCAGGTATACACATCCGTTATCGTGATTGCTTATCTCATTACCGGTATCACGACCATCATCGGCTGTATGAAGTATCCCAATGCGGCACGTGTACTGGCGACGACGGCATCTTCTCAGGATCCCACTGCCGTCCTCTATGACTGGAATAATATCGGAGGGTATCAGTTCGTTTATTCGATGGTGCTTTTGTATCCCTTTGTTATTCTTGCATTCAAGATGAAGCGCCTGCACATCATCCCAACGGTGATCATTACCGTTATCGCTTACAGCGTGGTGATTACTGCAAGCTACAGCTATGCATTCATTCTCCTGATGGTTTCGACATTATTGTTCTTCATCCCCCGCAACATCACTCTCAAACGATTTGTTCTGCTGACGCTTTTGTTTGTACTGATTGCTATTTTGTTTCGTACTACTGTTGCGGCGATCATGTCCTCTTTGGGCGAGTATCTGGGCAACAGTACGATGACGGACAAAATCAATGCAATCTTTTTGGGTAAAGACGCGATCGAGGGTTTTGACGACAACCGCGGTGAACTGTATATGCTTTCGATCAAAGCGTTCTTGAATAATCCTCTGTTCGGTAACTTTTTTACCGGCAGGAACTTGACGGGCGGTCACTCCTTTATTCTGGATAATCTGGGCAACTTCGGCTTGATCGGCGGCGGTGTGATGCTGTTCATGTACCGCGGGATCTTCCGCACATTTGTCAAGCCCTTGAAGGATCAAGCCGGATACTGCTTTGTGCTATGGGCGTTTATCCAGCCGTTCATTCTGTCAACGATCAATACGGGTATGTGGCTGGATAATCTGTGCCTGTTCACACCGATCATACTGTGTTTCATCTACGGTCGCGATATCTACCTGAGCAGAGTAGATGAGAAACCTACTCCGCTGGTGCAGGTGAATGTTTTAAAGAGCAAGGTGAGAAACGAATGAAATTGATGCTGATATGCTCTGCGACCTTTGAAAACAACACACTGAGCTGTCCCGCCTGGATCAACGGCATGATCTCTCAGCTTGCTTTTCAGCACGATATCACTTTGTTTTCCTACGGAAAGTCGGATTCCGATACGGTTACCTTTGAGGATAACGCGATCGGTTGGATCGACGCTGTTTCATATACCGATCCCGATCGGTTTTCTGAGCTGATAAAAAAAGAGAATCCCGATGTCATCGTGATCTTCGGCACTGAACTGAAATATTCTCTTTCTGCCGTCAGGTTATGCGTTCAAGCGAATTTGATGGATAGAACCGCGCTGTTTGCACAGGGGCTCGCCTGCGCCTGTGCCGACCATTATGCCGAGGGCGTGCCTGAAAAGGTTATCAGGCGTTGGACGATACGGGATGTTTTAAGAAGAACCAATCTCCGCAAAGAGATCAAAAATATGTACAAGGCAGCTGCCGGCGAAAAAGAGATCATCGCCGCTGCACACCACTTTATCGGCAGATCGACGCTGGATAAGGCGGTACTGCGGCTGTACAATCCCACCGCCGCGTATTATCACTGCAACGATATGCTGAGGGGTGGTTTTTACGAAGGCGAATGGCGGTATGAAGCCTGTGAGCCGTGCAGGATCTTCATCAGCCAGTATTACTATCCGCTGAAGGGCTTTCACTATCTGCTGAAAGCGGCGGCTATGCTCAAGGATAAATATCCTCGGCTGAAAATCGTTGCCGCCGGTTATAATCCGATTGAAAAATCCGTTTTTGAGCGTGAGTTGAAGGACAGCTCCTACATCCGTTATGTCAAGTCCCTGACCCGACAGCTCGGTTTAGCTGATCATGTGGAATTTGCAGGAGTATTATCCGAGAAGCGGATGAAAGAAGAATACTTAAAAGCGAATGTATTTGTCCTGCCGTCTACGATCGAGAATTCGCCGAACTCTCTTGCTGAGGCGATGATGCTGGGCGTTCCGTGTGTTGTGGCTGACGTCGGCGGCGTCAGTGATTTTGCCGGGCATCGGAAAGAAGCGTTTCTTTATCCCTCGTCTTCAACGCATCTGCTGGCACATTATCTGGATACGGTTTTCTCCGATCCCGAACAGGCTTCCCTGCTTGGAAAAAATGCAAAAAAGCGGGCTGAGATCGACTATGACCGAACGACGAATACTGCCGCATTAGTGCAGGCATTTCAAACGATAGCAAAAAAGAGTTGACAGCATGACGATCACTTTCTTTTCCAACTTTTTATTACATCACCAGACGCCTTTTTGTGAGGCGATGATACGACATATTGGCGACGGCTTTCGCTTTGTGGCAACGGAGCCGCTCCCTGAGGAACGCCTCAATATGGGTTACGAAAATATGGAAGACGCCCCCTATGCCGTCAATGCCCATCTGGATGAAGAGTCTTACGCAGAGGCGATGCGGCTGGGTTATGAGAGCGATGTAGTCATCATCGGCTCCGCACCCGATGAATTCATTGAGAAACGCCTTGCCGAAAATAAGCTGACTTTTCGCTATTGTGAGAGATTCTTCAAGAAAACCCGCTGGCGTTTTGATCCGCGGGTGTGGCGCATGAGGTACAAAAAGGATATTCGATACCGCAGTAAAAACTTACATATGCTGTGCGCCTCCGCCTACACTGCGCCCGACTGTCGCTTCATCTTTTCTTATCCGAACAAGACCTATAAATGGGGCTATTTTCCAAAGTTGAAGGAAGTTCCTTTTGATGTTTTGCGCGATCTGAAATCGACGGATCAGCGTATCAATATTATCTGGGTCAGCCGGTTCATCAAGCTCAAGCATCCCGAAGAGATCATTCATCTCGCCAAACAACTCAAGAGAGATCGCTTTGATTTTCATATCGAGATGTTGGGTATCGGAGAACTGAGGAATGCGTATGAAGATATCGTTGCAGGTGAAGGTCTGAGCGATGTGATCTCTTTCGCCGGTCCTTTTGCTCCGGACAAGGTGCACGAGCATATGCGAAAGGCAGATATTTTTCTCTTCACCTCGGATAAAAACGAGGGATGGGGCGCCGTGATGAACGAGGCGATGAGCTCCGCGTGCGCGGTCGTCGCGTGTCGTGAGATCGGCTCCGTACCGTTCTTGATCGAACACGGTGAGAACGGTCTGATCTATGATAAGCATGGCTCGAATTCGCTGTATCACAACGTCAAGCGCTTGATACAGGATAAAAAGCTTAGAGAGCGTTTGCAAAAAAACGCCTATGACACGATAAAGAACGAATGGAACGCCGAGAGCGCGACTGAGCGTTTGCTGCGACTGATCGATTGTATCAACAAAGGCGAGGAGTCGCCGTATCAAAGCGGTCCCTGCAGCAAGTGCTGACCCCGATAAGAGGATTGTTGATTATGATAAAAATCGCCTATGTTTTGACGGGTATTCAAAAGCCCGAATATTTGAATATGCTGCGCATCTCCATTGCCTCGGCGATCAGGTGTATGCCTGCGGTAAAAATCGAGGTCGTATCCGATATCGAAACGGCGGACCATCTTGTGACAAATCATGTGATCGCGCAGGAAAATGTCACTGTTGTTGCGGAGGATGTGCCGAAAAAATACTCAACAGTTGAAAAAAGCCGCTATCTGAAAACCAATCTGCGAAGACTGGTGACGGGCGACTTCCTGTATATTGACACCGACACTATCATTTGTGACGATCTTTCCGATATTTGTCCTGTTTCTTCCGTCAATCTCGTTCTGGATGAAAATTGTTTGCTCACCGAACAGGAGTACTGTGAGATGATCCGCTCAAAGGCGGCAAAGGTCGGCATTGATCTCAACGAGTGTACCCACTACTTCAACGGAGGCGTCATTTTCGCGAAGGATGACGAAAAGGCGCATGAATTCTTTCGCCGTTGGTTTGAAAAATGGGAGAGTACCCATACCCCGAAAATGCCGCAAGATCAGTTTTCACTCAATGCAGTCAATATGGAAATGGGCTGCATCGGTGAGCTTGACGGGACATGGAATTGCCAGCTTACCGCGACCGATAAGGCGTTACCCTATTTCAGAAATGTGAAGATCCTGCATTATTTGAGTCCCCACCCATATAGTATCTATCGGCTCAACGAGATTGATTTGATGCGAAAAGAGCTGACAGCAGACATGATTCGATCGAGTACCAAGTGATGCAAGGCGCGCAGTTTCATCTTGCTTTCAGATGGTATATCAAGCATCCCGGATTATACAACTTCTTTGAAAAAGTCTTATCTATATTCAGAAAGTGATGGATATATGCCGAAACTCAGCGTTGTGATACCCGTATATAATGCAAGAAAATACCTGCCGGAATGTGTCGATTCTGTTCTTGCGCAGACGTATTTTGATACTGAGATTATCCTCGTCGATGATGGATCAAGCGACGGAAGCGATCTGCTGTGTGATGATCTCGCTGCCCGGAATAAAGATATCATACGTGTGATTCATCAGGAGAACGGCGGCGCTTCTTCCGCTCGCAATAGTGGATTGAGGGCGGCACGCGGCGACTATGTCCACTTCATCGACAGCGATGATATGCTAAGCCGCGATACCGTTTATGCGGATCTGATGGTAAGGGCAGAGGAATCCTTACCTGAAATCATCTTCTTCCGCAGGGAACGCTTCATCGACGGGCAAAAGGAGATCGACGCGATTCAGCCTGCATATGAGGTCGACGGAGCTTTTGACGGCGACGTGTTAAATCATGTGCTGAGCAAGCGTTATCAACTGACGCTCACCTGTCCGGTCAACAAGATCTTTAGCAGAGACTTTTTGATCAAAAACGATCTATTCTTTACTGTGGGACTTGATCATGAAGAGGACGAGTGGCTTCCCCGTGTGATCGCCTGTGCGCATCATGTGCGCTTCGATAAAGGTATCTACTATAAAGTGAGGAATCACCCGGACTCACTCTCTCAGACGACGTCGGAATCGATCAAAACGCGCCGCGCGTGTTCAAAGATCACGATTGCCGCAACCGGCGTCGCATATATGGAACAAAAGAATTTGTCTCCTGATACCATGGCTTTGATCACAACCTACTACTGGGATTATCTCACGGATGCTTGTGTTACTTGCAACAGGCTGAGGGCGGCGAAAGACAAAGATAGAATATATCAAGAACTGAAAAAAAACCGTCGTTTTTTTGACAGCCGAAAATATCTAAAAAGCAGAAACCGCCGTGTGCTGGGAATGATGTTCAAGACGATCGGTGTGAAACTCACGGTCATAATCATAGGAATTCGTTATGGAAAATAACCCTAAGCTGAGTATCATCGTACCGATATACAACGCTGAAAACTACATAGACAACTGTATGCGCTCGATCAACGCCCAGACCTTCACGGACTATGAGATCATTCTCGTCAACGACGGGTCAACCGATAACAGCGACGCGATCTGCAGGAAATATCAGGAACAGGACAGCCGTGTGACCTATATCAAAAAGGAGAACGGCGGTGCGGGATCTGCGCGAAATGCCGGCATGGAAGCGGCAAAGGGCAAATACCTTGCCTTTCCCGATGTGGACGACTCCTTTGAGCCTGAGATGTACGCGGATTTGTACGCGCTTGCCGAAAGCGGCGATTATGATATGGTGTTCAGCGGTGTGAAATACTATCAACAACAGCCGGACGGTACTCTCACCTACTTCAGAACGCAGAACATCAAGGCGTTGACGTATACCGACAGACAGCAGTGCCGTCAGAATATCATGGAATTCTTTCCGACAACAACGATCTTTGATGTGCCGTGGAACAAGCTCTATAAGCGTAGTGTTGTCACCGATAATAACATCCGTTTCACGGATATCCGCCGCTGTCAGGACGCGGTATTCAACATCGATTTTTATAATTGCATCAACAGCGTTGCGTCGATAGATAGGGCATATTATCGCTATATGGAAAACACCGTTGCCGATGTGCGGCGCAAGTTCCCCAAGGACTATATTGATATCAACATTTATTACTATACGCATTTGATGGAGATCCTCCGCAACTGGGGCATTTATGACGGCGATATCCGTGTTCATTACGACTCTTCTTTTGTACAGTCGGTGTATTCGACTGCCGATCGGTATGACAATCCCCTGTGGGGTCTTGATCGCAGTCAGCAGCGCGCGTATATCGAAGATATCCTGAACCGCAAAGAGATCACGGAATTTTTGCCGACGGCGATCGTGCGAGATGACGTTAAGCCGATGCTCAGAATACTGCGCGATAAGGATATCAATCAGATCATCCGTCTGCATAAAAAGGAACAATTCAAAGAAAGAATCCGACAGAATAAGTTGCTGATTGGTGTTTACAGAAAGCTGAAAGGATAAAACCGGAACAGATCGGCAAAAGATTTTTGTTCCCGGTGTTTAATCACACGTATTATAAGCAGCCGATAACTCTCAGGATTCGATTTCGCGCATATAAAAAACAGAAAAAAGGAGAAAGTCATGCCGTATATCAGTGTCATCATACCTGTTTATAAAGTTGAAAAAACACTTCGTCGTCGTATCGACAGCGTTCTTTCTCAGACATACACGGATTACGAGATCATTTTGGTGGATGACGGTTCTCCCGATATCAGCGGTGAGATATGCGATGAATACGCGGAAAAGCAT
>OMTA01000298.1 GCA_900313895.1 uncultured Eubacteriales bacterium
CAGAACCCGCGTATCCCCAGGTCTACCGGTTTTCCTGCCCGGAAAGATTGTTGGAAAACGGAAGCCATGATAATCCCTTCGGAAGCGGCTATGGGATCTACGACGTCAGGAACGACGAGTGGATGGATCTGTCAGTTGCGTTGCAGAGTGATCGATTTGAAGGCTTGATCGAGGTCTGTAACGAGAACAAGATCGGCAATATCTACGGCGATATGGACTGCGACTATACGATCACTATTGTGGATGCGACGATGATCCAGCGCTTTCTCGCTGACCTGTTGTCAACGGGGAATGCCGATCTGATCGCGGATTATGATCGGGATGGCTCTGCCACCGTTCTCGACGCGACCGCCATCCAGCGCACGCTCGCGGGATTTACAACAGAAGGCTAAACATTATCAAAGCGAAATCGGGCGGAGCAGTCACACTGCTCCGCCCATCTGTATCCTATAAACATTTATTTGCTATTTGACTAATACTTTAAAATATTGTATAATAAGATTTCAAACTATTGTTATCAAACCTTTTTCCTATTTCTCAAACCATTAAAGGAAGTGATTTTTATGGCACAGTTAAGCACAAGTGACAAGAGGATACAGGCGCTCGCGCAGCAGTGCGTCAACAACGGCGATATCGAAAAGGAGCTGTATCAGCAGTACAACGTCAATATCGGCCTGCGTGATATCAACGGTAAGGGCGTATTGACGGGACTGACCGACATCAGCGAGATCCGCCAGAATAAGATCGTGGACGGCAAGGCTGTGCCGACCGACGGCAAGCTGTTCTACCGCGGCATCAACGTCGAGGATATCATCCGCGGCTGTATCGCCGACGACCGTTACGGCTTTGAGGAGATCACCTACCTGCTGCTGTTCGGAAAGCTCCCGACCGCGGATCAGCTCAGCGACTTCATGAAGCTGTTGTCCGATTCCCGCGTGCTGCCCAAGCACTTTGTCCGCGACGTTATCCTCAAGGCGCCGGGCAAGGATCTGATGAATTCGCTCGCGAAGGCGGTACTGACTCTCGCGTCCTATGACCACGACGTCATGAACCTCGAGATCGACAACGTTCTCCGCCAGTGTCTCAAGCTGATCTCGCTGTTCCCGCTGCTGACGGTCTATTCCTATGAAGCGTACAGTCATTATACCAAGGGCGAAAGCCTGATCATCCACAACCCCCATACCTCCGAGCCGACTGCCGAGATGCTGCTGCGTACCCTTCGATCGGATTGCAAGTTCACCCCGCTCGAGGCAAAGGTGCTGGATCTCTCGCTGATCCTCCATGCCGAGCACGGCGGCGGCAATAACTCCACCTTCACCACCTGCGTCGTCACCTCCTCGGGCACCGATACCTATTCCGCGATCGCGGCGGCGTTATGCTCGCTGAAAGGCCCCAAGCACGGCGGCGCGAACCTCCGCGTCATGGGAATGATGAAGGAGATCAAGAAGAACGTCAGGGACTGGAAGGACGACGAGGAGATCGCGGCATATCTCGAGCGTATCGTCAATAAGGACGCCTACGACAAGAGCGGTCTGATCTACGGTATCGGCCACGCGGTCTATTCGATCTCCGATCCCAGAGCAAGGGTGTTCAAGGGCTTTGTCGAACAGCTCGCCGAAGAAAAGGGCAAGCAGAAGGAATACGGCCTGTATTCGCGGATCGAGCGCCTTGCGCCTCAGGTCATCGCCAAATACCGCCGCATCTACAAGGGCGTATCGGCAAACGTCGACTTCTATTCCGGCTTTGTTTACAATATGCTCGGACTGCCCAAGGAGCTGTATACCCCGATCTTCGCGACCGCGCGTATCTCCGGATGGAGCGCCCACCGCATCGAGGAATTGATGAACGTTAAGAAGATCATCCGTCCCGCGTATATGAGCGTGTGCGAGGAAACCGACTACACCCCGATGAGCGAACGATAATAGGAAACAGAAGCCGAGGCGTTACGCTTCGGCTTTTTCAATTGAAACTTGATAATGGACAATGGACAATTGATGGCGGACGCTGTCCGCACCTGAATATAGGGAGCTTTTATGAAA
>OMTA01000146.1 GCA_900313895.1 uncultured Eubacteriales bacterium
CATATCGCGTCCGATTCCGGAGGAAGCGCCGGTGATCAGTGCTTTCATACCTTCACCTCGATCGTTTATCTGACAAAATTGGTATATACTCTTTCTTCGCGCTCGGGCAGACCGTACTGCTCTTTTCCGAGAGCGATGCTCTTCATCAAAAAGCTCATATTCGTCGCGAGGTAACGCATCATCTGCATACCCTCCGCATCCTCGTTGACGTCGCCCTTCGCGCCGCCGTGGACGCCGTTCCAGTAATAGCCGGATGCGACAGGCATACCGCTGATGGTAAAGTACTTGTTCAGCTCGTCAAACGTAGCGGTCAGACCGCCTCTGCGTGCGACAGCGACAGCCGCGCCGACCTTCATGGTCTTGTCACAGGAGCAGCTGTAGAACAGTCTGTCGAGAAACGAGATCAGCGTACCGTTGGCGGACGCGTAATATACCGGCGTCGCGATAACAAGACCGTCGGCTTTCTCGAGCTTCTCGGCAGTCTCATTAACAAGATCGTCAAATACGCATTTGCCTTTTGTTCTGCAGGTATTGCAGGCGATACAGCCGCGGATATCAGCGTTACCGATATTGACAAGTTCAGTCTCTATCCCCTCTTTTTCAAATACCTTCTTCATTTCTTCCACCGCGATCGCGGTATTGCCGTCCTTGCGGGGACTTCCGTTAATGATCAATACGTTCATCATATCACCTCTTTGATAGTATAATTCTATTATACGCCTTGTAAAAAATCTGTCAACAATGCGCGTGAAGTATTTACAAAAGAGTTTTCTTCCCATATAATGAGAGCGGGAGTTGAGATTATGGATGACTTTCTGAAAAAAATATACGACTTTTTACCGACCTTGGCAATTGCTTTGGTGATACTGGCGGTCGGGATCCTGATAACGATACTGATCGCTCATATCGCGAAAAAAGGAATGAAACGATCGAAGATCGACCCGTCCCTCGCAAATTTCTTTGTGCGGCTGATCTGGATCTTATGCAGCGTGATGATCGGTATCGCGGTGCTGACACAGTTGGGCGTATCGACAACCGGATTGATCGCCTTCTTCTCGGCGGGATTGGCGGCGGTTGCGTTAGCGCTCAAAGACCATATAGCCGATATCGCCAGCGGGATCGTGATCCTTTTCACCCGCCCCTTTGTCACCGGCGACTTCATCGCGTTCGGCAACTTCAAGGGATATGTGGAAAAGATCGATATGATCCACACCAAGATCCGCACCTATGATCTGACCGAGGTCATCATCCCGAATTCAAAGATCACGACTGCTGAGGTAGACAACTATTCCTCCAAGCCCGAGATCCGCGTCGAGATCGATATCCCCATCGGCTACAACGCCGATATCGATAAGACCAAGCAGGTGTTGTTTGACGCCGCGAGCGCCGTGGATAAAACCTTGAAGGACGAGCGTTATACGCCGCAGATCCGTCTGGAACGCTACGGAGAAAGCGCACTGGAGTTCAAGGTGCGCTGCTGGTGCAATTTTGAGGATTACTGGCCGGTGTACTACAGCCTGACAGAAGGTCTCAAAAAAGCGCTGGATGAAAACAACATCCCCATCCCCTACAATCAGCTCGACGTTCATATCGTCGATCAGCCATAAAAGTAACAGGTTGCCAAACGGCAACCTGTTTTTTATGACGTGATTTTGTTTTCATCTTTGACATGGCGGTAAAACGAGATAAGTATCAGGACGTAGCAGATCGTTTTCGGCAGCATAAACATTCCGAGCATCGTCACATATGACGCGCCGAGAACAACGACCGCATAGAACGCGAAAGACAGCGTGATATAGAGCCACGCAAAGCGCATACGCGGGATATCGCGCTTTTGAAAATACAAAACGATGATCAGGATCCCGAGGATCAGGAACGGGATATTGCGGATGATTCCCCAGAAGTAGGGGCTGTCGTTTTCGATCCATCGATTCTGCGGCATACAACACAGAACAATGCGGATGATACTTAGAAGCCAGACAGACAGCGTGATCGGACGCTTTTCCTCTACCCCGTCGAACTTGAGATAAATATAGTATAAAAGGATATAAAACAGCGTCATCGTGATGGAGGTGACGAGCTTGCCGATACCGATAGCGGCGTTGAAGTCGCTGTCGATAAAGTAGTTCAGCACTCTGGGCACGAGATGAAACGCGTCGCCGCATCCCAATACAAGACAGGCGGCGCCCATCAAGTGTTGTTTATTATTCCTTGAAAGAATTAAAATCAGTATACCGACCGTGATCGCAAATACTAGATAAAGGATGTCAAATGTACTTTCGCCGTATTTCATCAGATCACCTGCTTATATTCTTGGCACAATTTGATAATTCATACAGTATGGTATAACAAAAGGGAGTTAATCAAAACTCCCTTTTATCGCTTCATTATTTCTGATCGGCGGGATGGAAGGGCTTGCGCTCACCGCAACCGCAGGTACCGACGTAGTTCTGGTTGATCTTACCGCAGCTCGGGCATTTCCACTCGTTTTCACCGGGCAGCTTTTCAGGCTCGGCAGGAGCTTCCTTTGCCTTCTCGGCTTTCTTCTCGGCTTTCTTCTCGGCTTTTTTGTCAGGCTCAGGGAGAACGACCGTTTCTTCCTCTGCGGGCTTCTTCGCTAAATCGGGATGAACCTCCGCCCAGTTGAACAGCTTATCGTTGGGCTTGGATGCGCCGCAGCCGCAAGTGCCGACATAGTTCTGGTTGATCTTGCCGCAGTTCGGGCACTTCCACTCGTATTCCTCCGGCTCGCGCTCGGGGATCTCGGGCTTCTTCGACTTTTCTTCCTTTGCGGGCTCTTCCGCTATGGGAGCAGGCTCTTCCTCGACGGGCTTTTGAACGAGGTCGGGATGAACCTCCGCCCAGTTGAACAGCTTATCGTTAGGCTTCGACGCACCGCAGCCGCAGGTGCCGACGTAGTTCTGGTTGATCTTGCCGCAGCTCGGGCACTTCCACTCATGCGCCTCGGGCTCACGATCGGGCTCGGGCTCTTTATCCTTCTTCTTGTTCGCCTCAGGCGCCGGATTGGCAAGAACGGTTCTGGGCTTGAAGAACGTGCGTCTCTCGCGCTCCTCACGCGCCTTGACAAAGGTATAGGCATCGCCGTTGAGCGCGGTAAGGGTCATATTTTCACCGACCATCGCGCATTGATACAGGCTCATTACCGGTTCACCGGAATCGAGCTTCATGATACCGTTTTCATAGACCTGATAAAAATAGAACATCTGGCTCTCCGCGTCTTCCTTACCCAGCAGTGATGCGGGGATCTTGCAGGAGCCGTCCTTATAAAACTGTGCCATGTGCTGTCTGATCTCCTCAGCGGGGATATCGACCGCATCGGCGGGGATCCATTTTCCGACAAACAGACTATTTTCAGCCATTTCTGATTACTTCCTTTCGTGTGACACAAAATCACTTTATCTATTTTATTATAGTATAAGCACTCTTTTTATGTCAATATTTTTCATAAGATTCCTCAATATATTTTCATGCTTTTCGTCAATATATACAAATACCGCTCTTGATTTTTTACACCTATGTTATGTCAGCTGATAAAACACATATTTATAAAAGAAATCATCATCTACACCAAGGAAAAGTCCCCCTATGACAAACGCCATAAGGGGACCGGAAATCTGATCGATTATTTCTTGATTTCGAGCTTGAATTTGAATTCAACGCAGCGGGATGCTTCCATATTGACGGTACCGTCTTCGTTATAGATGGGTTTATCGAAGGAATAGCCCTTTGATGTAATGATCTTCTTCATCTCAGGAACGGAAGATGTGCAATAATCCGCAACTGCCTTCGCGCGATTCTCGGAGAGCTTCTGGTTATACTCGCGGGTACCGTTGGTATCGGTATGACCCTCAACAACGATGCTGGCAACATTATCCTTGTTCTCTTTGCTCAGAACAACGGAAGTATAAATGTCGAGGAACTCATCAAGGTTCTTCTTACCTTCAGCGGAAACTTCATAGCTGTCGCTGTCCTTTGTCAGTGTCAATGACAAGCCTTTGAACACAAAGGTATAAGAAAGCTTCAACTGACCTTCTTTGTAAGCAGTGATGCCGTCGTAGTCGCTGTTGTAGTCGATATCCTTGATCTCCTGGTGCGTGAGCGTGCGTTTTGCGCTGTCTACGGTATACAGGAAGTTTCTGTACTCATCATCACCCTTGGAATTGACAAACAGACCTTTCATTGTATACAGGATGCCGGTGCTGTCTTTTTTTAATTCGTTTTTGATCTTATAAGGAATGTAGGTGATCTCTCGTTCTACACCACCGCCGCCGTAAGCAGCCTCGTTAAACTTATAATACGGTGTATTCTGCTTATACTCGGAAATCGCCTTATCTCCACCGAGGAGCTGATGGGTGCCCAGGAACATCTCGGGGATGTAGGTAACGCTCTTATAAACCTCTTCGGGATCGAGCTTTGTCTGGGGTGTTCCGACATCTACGGTTTCATCATAGCCATTGGTGAACTCAGTGGTCTTCTCGATATTGAGTGTGCGGCCTTCTGTGCAGAAGAGGGCACGGTCGTCGCC
>OMTA01000035.1 GCA_900313895.1 uncultured Eubacteriales bacterium
CGGCAAGCTCGCGAACGGCACCTTCACCGTAAACGGCAGAACGGTGATCTTTGCAAACGGCGTTGTCCGCATGAAGGGCTACGTCAAGATCAACGGCAAAACCTACTACTACAACTCGAAGGGCGTTCTCCAGAAGGGCGGCATCGTCGGCACCTACGAAGAGGGCTACCGCTATGCCGACAAAAACGGCGTCGTCAACCTCACCTATACCGGCGTCGCTACCAAGGGCAAAAACACATGGTATTTCATCAAAGGCAAGATCGACTACAAGCTCCGTGACGCCGTCACCGTAAAAGGCGTGAAATACATCATCCTGAACGGCAAAGCCTTCAAGGTCGATACCGCTGAGAAACGCACCCTCTATCGCGCGATGCAGCTCGCGAACCGCGTCGCAAAGCGCAGCCTGCCGAAAGAACAGCGCCTCAAGATCCTCTGGGACTACATCAGGAACGCGCCGTATACCGAGAAGAACCCCCGCATCCCCGACTACACCGGCATGGACTGGCCGATCATCTACGCGAATGACTTTCTGTTCGGCGACGTGGGCAATTGCCTCTCCTACGCGGCAGAATTCGGATTTCTTGCCAAGGCGATCGGCTACGATAATGTCTACGGCTGCCACAGCGGCATCCACGGATGGACGGAGATCGACGGACTGATCTACGACCCCGAATGGAGTCTGCACAACTTCGTCTACAAATACTACGCGCTCAGCTACAACGCCCACACCGACCAGGACTACAAGGGCGCGATCGGCGCCGGATACCCCTGGATGCACGTCAAGATCTGCCCGAAACTCAAATAACGACATAACAGCAAGGGCTGTCGCAACATCGTCTGCGACAGCCCTTTTTTATCCGTATCGGTATTATGTTTGCGGCAGGTATTCATCCAGCGTTTTGATCAGCTCGCTGTCCTCCGACAACTCTGAGAAATTGCCCTCTTTCATCATCTTTTCATTATAGGTCACATACGCCGCGTAGTAGTCGGCGCAGGTCTCCCATTCCTCACGCTGTTCCACGCTCAGCGCGTGGGAGCTGAGCCCGTAATGCTCCTTGAGGTAATCCGTCAGAAAGGCGGTGAATTTTTTCTGCCCGTAGACATTCAGGTGATCGAGGTTGTAGAAGTCCGTTTTCTCGTCCAGCCCCGTCAACGCGAAGTCACGTTCAAAGTTGAGGTAATCAAAGCCGTATTCCTTCACGATATCGGCGACGGTGTTGTTGCGCTCAAAGCGGTCGTAGGTCTTTTCGGTCACGATATGCGGAAACCGCGCGAAAACAACGTTGCTGAGTCCCTCGTCGCGGCAATACGCCAAAAGCTCTCTCAAACTCTTTTCCGCCGTTTCATTCAGCGGTTGCTTTTTATCCGCCGAGGCGGCGAGCGTGCTGTTCAGCGACGTCGGACTCTGGAAGGTGAACGGCCAGTTGAGGACGCCCTTCAGATAGCTGTACCCGCGGCTGTTGTTCTCGCGGATCGTCTTGCGATACATCGCCTCCGTCCCCTTTGCGTGCTCCGCATCGCTCCATGTTCCGTGATATTTGATAAACGGAAAGAGGTATTCAAGATGATTCTCTCCTACGTTCTTTGCGACATATTCGATCTTGTCAAAGTCAAGGGGCGCGTTATCGGAATAATTCCTCAGGTTGGCTTCCTTAGTCAGCTCGTCATCGTCATACAGCGCGCCGTTGAGCTCGATCACGATCAGCGCGTCCTTCTGGCGGCTCAGGATATTTTTGAGCTGGTTTTTATAATTGAGGATCGTATTTGCCTGGGTCGCGAAGAGATAACCGGTGATCCCGTCGCGCTCATAGGCATAGCCGGGCGCGATATCGGAGTAGACCTCACTTGCGCCGAGATAGACGACGTCAAGCGAATCGGCGTCCTCCAGAAAGAACCCCTTGACACGCACACGATTGTGATCGGCGTGACAAAAGTAGTTCTCCTGAATAAACCACAGCCCGACCGCGAGCGCCAGCGTCAGGCAGAGGAGCTTGACCGCCCACAGCAATTTGCGTTTCATCCTATCAGATCCTTCGTCAAAACGGTATTTCCATCCCCTGTATCATACCGTAAATCCCGAAAAATAGCAATAGCTTTCATGTTTTTTACGAAATTCTGAATTTTTAACCAATTTTGTGTTTTATCTTGTCATTTAGAGCAGAATTATGTATAATACAGTTTGTGAAAGCAATTTTGCCTTATTTTATAAAGGAGAGATGTATATGAAGTCAAGAAATATCATTCGCGTTATCTGCGCGGCGCTGGTCATCTGCTTCGCTGTCTGCGGGCTTGTCGCCTGCGGCAACGACAAGGTCAAGGTCACCGTCAACGATAACGGCAAAAAGACCGAAGTCGAGATCGAGGCGGGCAAAACCGTAGCCGATGCGCTTGATCTGGCAAAGATCACCCTCGGCGACACCGATACCTGTGAGCCAAAAAAGGATGAAAAGATCACCAAGGATACCAAAGAGATCACCGTCACCCGCGGCGCGACCGAAATGAAGGTCAGCCTGACTGTCAACGGCAAGACCACCGAGATCGCGACCAAGGCGACAACGGTACAGGAACTGCTCACCGAGCAGGGCATCACCCTCGGCGCCGGCGACGGCGTCAGCCCCAAGGCAGACGAACCGCTGACCGCCGGTATGCAGATCACCGTTACCCGCGCGCAGGCTGAGACCAAGGCGCCCGCGACCGAAAAGCCTACCGAGGCGGAGGTCGTTGAGACCGAAGCTCCTCAGGAGAACAACAACGGCGGCGAGGAAGTTCCCGCAGACAACGGCGGCGAAGACTACAATAACGATTCCGGCAACAACGACAGCGGCAACGAGGACGGCGGCAACGAAGGCGGCGGCGATAACGGCGGCGTCTACGAAGTCAGCAGACAGGCGATGCCCGACTGTGACGGCTCCGGCCACGGCTACTACATCATCACTTATTCCGACGGCTCCACCGGTACAGAGGAATACTGATACATAGTATAAAAAGCGTTTCTGACTTCGGTCGGAAACGCTTTTTTGTTATTTGTTTTTATGCGGTTTCAATTTCTTGATATCGTTCGTAAATTTCTTGGTCTCCTTTGCCGCAACGCCCGCCAAAAGGAACAAGGCGATCAGGTTCGGGAACGCCATCAGGCTGTTGAATACATCCGCGGTATTCCAGACCGCCGCGACGGTCAGATACGGGCCGATCAGCACCGCGAGGATATACAGCACGCGGTAGGTCATGATCATTCCCTTTTTGCCGCCCGAAAGATATTCAAGGCATCTCTCGCCGTAGTAGTTCCAGCCCAGAATCGTCGTAAACGCGAAGAAGATCAGACACAGCATCAGAATGAATGCCGAAACATTCTTGTCGAACGGCAGGCCGTGCTGCCACGCGTAGGTGGTGACGTCAACGCCCTGCAGCTTATCTCCCGTAACCTGCGGATTCCACGCGCCGGTGATAACGATGGAAAGACCCGTCATCGTACAGATGACGATGGTATCGATAAAGGTGCCCGTCATAGTGACAAGTCCCTGTCTGACAGTGCTTTTTGTTTTGGCGGAAGCCGCGGCGATCGGCGCTGAGCCCAAGCCGGCTTCGTTGGAAAAGATTCCTCTGCCGACGCCCTTCTGGATGATGGTCTTGATCGCCAGACCGGTGATCGCGCCGCCGACAGCGGACGGATCAAACGCGCCGACAACGATCTGTTTGAGCGCGTTCGGAATCGCCTGATAGTTGACGAAAAGGATGATCAGCGCAAACAGCACATAGGTCGCCGCCATAAAGGGCACGATAATCTCGCTGACCTTGGCGATACGCTTGATGCCGCCGATGATGACCAGCGCGGCGAACAAGGTGACCGCCAGACCCGCGATCACGGTCGCCCATGTATAGCTTGTGCTGCCGATCGTGAAGGCGACCGCCGCCTGCTCCGGATCAAAGAGCGAGGTAGCCGCGGAGGTGATGCCGTTGATCTGGGTGATGGTACCGATGCCCATGATGCCCGCCAGCGCCCCGAAAAACGCAAAAGCCTTGGCGAGCCACTTCCATTTTTTACCCAGTCCGAGCTCGATATAATAGAACGGGCCGCCCAAAAAATGTCCCGGACGGGTCTCGCGCCTGAATTTGATCGCAAGCAGACCCTCGGTGTATTTGGTCGCCATCCCGAAGAACGCCGCAAGCAGCATCCAGAACAGCGCGCCCGGACCGCCCGCACAGATCGCCGTCGCAACGCCGACGATATTGCCCGTACCGATCGTGGCGGACAAGGCGGTACACAGCGCGCCGAACGAGGTGACCTCGCCGACGCCGCCCTCCTCGTTTTTGACCATATATTTCAGCGCTTTTCCCAGATGCCTGACCTGTACAAAGCGCGTTCGGATCGTCAGATAAACGCCAATCCCGAGGATCAGTATCATCAAAACAATGCCGATGATCTCATCATTGACAAAGCTGATCATTTCTTCTACTTTCATGGAAAACCTCTCTGCGGGGAAGTGTCGTCCGAAAAACGAACGTATAACGTATAAAATCTTACCATATTCCGCTTTATTTCGCAACTTTTTTGTCGATCTTTTTTCCTTTTTCCCGATCCGCCCTCACAAATCCCGTCTTGCATAATAAAGATATCTATGCTAAAATAGCTCTGTATATGAATGAAATGATTTTTCAGGTGATGAAATGACCTATCAACAGGACAAAATCCGCAACTTCAGCATCGTCGCGCATATCGACCACGGCAAATCGACCCTTGCCGACCGTATCCTCGAACAGACCCAGTCCGTCGCGATCCGCGATATGGAGGATCAGCTGCTCGACGATATGGATCTTGAGCGCGAGCGCGGTATCACGATCAAAAGCCACGCCGTGACCCTTGAATACACAGCCGACGACGGCGAGACCTACCGGTTCAATCTGATCGACACCCCCGGTCACGTCGACTTCAACTATGAGGTCAGTCGCTCTCTGGCGGCGTGCGAGGGCGCGATCCTTGTCGTCGACGCCTCACAGGGCATCGAGGCTCAGACCCTCGCGAACACCTACCTTGCCGTCGACGCGGGACTGGAGATCGTCCCCGTTATCAACAAGATCGACCTGCCCTCCGCCGATCCCGACCGCGTGATCCACGAGATCGAGGACGTTATCGGCATCCCCGCCGAGGACGCGCCGTGCGTCTCCGCAAAGGCGGGACTGAATATCCATGCGGTGCTCGAAAAGGTCGTCACCGATATTCCCGCTCCCGAGGGCGATATCAACGCCCCGCTGCGCGCGATGATCTTCGACTCGATCTACGACTCCTACAAGGGCGTCATCATCTATGTCCGCCTCAAAGAGGGTCAGATCCACGTCGGCGACGAGTTCAAGCTCATGGCGACCGGCTCGACCTTCAACGTTGTCGAATGCGGCTATATGCGCGCGACCTCTCTCGAACCCCGCGAGGGGCTCTACGCCGGCGAGGTCGGCTACATCACCGCCTCCATCAAAAGCCTGCAGGACGCTCAGGTCGGCGATACCGTCACCCTGACACAGAATCCCGCCGAAATGCCCCTGCCCGGTTACCGCAAGGTACAGTCGATGGTATTCTGCGGTATCTATCCCGTCGACGGCGCGCGCTACGGCGATCTGCGCGACGCGCTCGATAAACTCAAGCTCAACGACGCCTCCCTCTCCTACGAACCTGAGACCTCCGTCGCGCTCGGCTTCGGCTATCGCTGCGGATTCCTCGGACTGCTTCATATGGAGATCATCCAGGAGAGGCTTGAACGTGAATATAATCTCGACCTGATCACCACCGCGCCGTCCGTCAACTACCGCATCACCCTTACCGACGGCACGACCGAGATGATCTCGAACCCCACCAATTACCCCGATCCCGGCATCATCGCCTCCGCCGAGGAGCCTGTCACCGACGCCCATATCTACTCCCCCGCCGATTATGTCGGCAATATCATGGAGCTGTGTCAGGATCGCCGCGGCACCTTCATCGGCATGGACTACATCGACTCCGACCGTGTCGATATCCATTACGAGCTGCCGCTCGCTGAGATCATCTACGACTTTTTCGATACCTTAAAAAGCCGCACCCGCGGCTATGCTTCCTTTGACTACGAGTTCAAGGAGTACCGCGAATCTAAGCTCGTCAAGCTCGACATCATGCTCAACGGCGAGGTCGTGGACGCGCTGTCGTTCATCATCCACGCGGACAAGGCGTATCCCCGCGCCCGCAAGATGGCGGAAAAGCTCAAGGAGAATATCCCGCGCCAGCTCTTCGAAGTACCCATCCAGGCGTGCATCGGCGGCAAGATCATCGCCCGCGAAACCGTCAAGGCGATGCGCAAGGACGTTCTCGCCAAGTGCTACGGCGGCGATATCAGCCGAAAGAAAAAGCTGCTTGAAAAACAGAAGGAAGGCAAAAAGCGTATGCGCCAGCTCGGCAGTGTAGAAGTCCCGCAGGAAGCCTTCATGGCAGTTTTAAAGCTCGATACAGATTAAAAATCGGGTGCGGGTGTCCCGCCCGCAATTCTCAATTGTCAATTATCCATTATCAATTGTTAAATACCGGAGGTATTCACCATGCCTGACGACCAGTCAGCCAAAAAAGAAAAGACCTTGATGGAGCGCCTGTTCGGCTCAAAGGACGCCGATCAGAAGCAAGCCGAGACCGAGGAGGAGATCCTCTCCCTTGTCGAAGAAGGTAAGGAGAAGGGGCTGATCGAGGACGACACCAAGAACATCATCGAAAACGTTTTTGATTTCGACGATACCGTCGCCTACGAGATCATGACCCATCGCCGCGATATGACCTCTCTGGAGGATACCGAAACGCTCGATCGGGTCGTCGCGACCGCGATCGATTCCGGCCATTCGCGCATCCCCGTCTGGCACGACGACATCGACAATATCGTCGGCATTCTCTACGTCAAGGATCTGCTCCAATACGTCGGCAAGCCCGCGCCGTCCGATTTCAAGCTCCGCGCGCTTCTGCGCCCCGCGATGTTTGTCCCGCGCACCAAGGACTGCCGCTCCCTGTTCGCGTTTATGCAGAAGCACCGCACCCAGATCGCGGTCGTCGTCGATGAATACGGCGGCACCGAGGGCATCATCACGCTCGAGGATCTGATCGAGGACATCCTCGGCAATATCCGCGACGAGTACGACGATGAAGAGGACGAGATCCGCCGCCTTGACGACGGCAGATACACCGTCGACGGCTCCACCTCCCTCGACGATGTGGAGGAATTGACCGGCGTCACCCTCAGTGACAGCGACAGCGAAACCGTCGCGGGCTTTATCCTCGATAAGCTCGGTCGCATCCCCACATCCGACGAACAGCCCTATGTCGAATCGGACGGTCTGCGTTTTACCGCGCTGCGTACCGATGACCGCCGGATCCTTGAGGTGCTGATCGAAAAAATCGCCTGATCCGCGCAAATTTACATATTGTTCACGCCAAAGCGAAAGATATGTCAATATTGTAATTGATTTTTTGCGCAAATTTGATATAATAAGCTTGTTAAACTGAAAACAAAAACGGAGGAATCTATCATGAAAAGAATTCTTGCATTAGTTTTAGCTGCTATGATGATCGCCGCGGTAATGTGCGCTTGCGGTGAGAAAAAAGACAGCCAGGATTCGTCAAACGATAATGGCGGCAGCAGCAGCGACGGCGGTAACAAATCTACCGTGACCACAACCGTTGATTCAAATCACGAGAACACCATGGCTGAAAAGTTTGCCAAGTCCGTCACCACCGACAAGGAAGGCAACAAGGTCTATGAGTTTGACGATGAGTCCTACAAGGAATACACCCGCAACTACAACAACCAGGTTTCTGCAGCCATCACCTCTACCGTCACCAAGAACCACGACGCTAAGTTCGGCCAGTACTGCTATATCAACGACGAG
Organism: uncultured Eubacteriales bacterium; assembly: GCA_900313895.1. Lineage (GTDB taxonomy): Bacteria > Bacillota > Clostridia > Oscillospirales > Acutalibacteraceae > Ruminococcoides. Next base: position 7,891 of record OMTA01000035.1, read on the forward strand.
AAGAAGGCTGTCATCGTCGGCGTCAACCCCGGCAAGTATGACGAAAAAGCCGCCGAAAAGGAAGCGGAATCTCTCGCTCAGATGTCTTTCGCTTACTTCCAGGGTCTCGAGACTCCTGTTGATAAGATGAGCGTTCAGTATGTCAACGCCAACGACCAGAACGAGATCTACGGCAAGTTCGAATTTGACGTAAAATAATGATCGATCAAAAAAGGCTGCGTCAAGCAGCCTTTTTCTTTTGCCCGCACTTGTCCTTATCGACACGATCTGCTAAAATATAGAAAACAGATTTCCATCTTTTAAGGGGATGATACCATGACAAAAAAACAAATCGCGCTCCAGGCGGTCGAAGCGCTGAAAAAAGAATACCCCGATTCGATCTGCTCGCTGATGTATACCGACCCGCTCCAGTGCCTGGTCGCGACCCGACTCTCCGCCCAGTGTACCGACGCGCGCGTCAACATGGTGACTCCCGCGCTATTTAAGCGCTACACCTGCGCCGCGGATTTCGCGCAGAGCACACCCGAGGAGCTGGCGGAATACATCAAATCCTGCGGACTCTACAAAACCAAATCCAAGGATATCATCGCGATGGCGCGCGTCCTGTGCGACCGCTATAACGGCGAGGTTCCCGGTACCCTCGACGAGCTGATCGCCCTGCCCGGTATCGGCAGAAAAACCGCGAACCTCGTCATGGGCGATATCTTCCATATGCCCGGCGCGGTCGTGGTCGATACCCACTGCATCCGCATCACCCGCCGCCTCGGTCTGCATTCCGAGACCGATCAGAAGAAGATCGAAATCATCCTGCGCGCCCTGCTTCCCGCCGATGAGAGCAACGATTTCTGCCATCGCCTCGTCCTCCACGGCCGCGCCGTCTGCACCGCCCGCAAAGCGAATTGCGACTCCTGCTGTATGCAGCCCTTCTGCCGCAAAAAGCCGTAACGCCTTCATAATTCGTCTTATCAAGTCCGTCTTACGACGCGCAAAAACGTCCTATCCCAAATGGGTATATCAGCAAGTTTGCGACGCCGTGGTGCCGGTGACCTCGTCGTCATTCGCTGTACTCGGCAGGCGCATCCGGTTGGTGCGCCTTGACCTCATTTCGCGATTCCTCCTCTCCCCACGAAGATTCTATCTTCGCGGGGACCCCTTTTTCATCAAGTCCTGTCCTACAGCACAAAAAAGGCTCATACCCGAATGGGTATGAGCCTTTTTTGGTGCCGGTGACCGGACTTGAACCGGTACGGATTTTACTCCGAGGGATTTTAAGTCCCTTGTGTCTGCCTATTCCACCACACCGGCAGATGCGATACAAAAAGTATCGCCCCTGCCAAGCGACAGGGGCGTGGTGACCCGGACGAGAATCGAACTCGTGTTACCGCCGTGAAAGGGCGGTGTCTTAACCGCTTGACCACCGGGCCATATATGTAAAAGCCTTGCGGCTGTTACTTGTAAATTGGTAGCGGCAGTTGGATTTGAACCAACGACACTCCGGGTATGAACCGAATGCTCTAGCCAACTGAGCTATGCCGCCATGACTGCCTTCTATAAGGAGCGAAGTTTATTTTACTATAACCGCCCCGAATTGTCAACAACTTTTTTAAAAATTATTTATTCTATCAACCGTTTTCGGCGTTTTCCATTTTTTGAAGCCGCTTTTTCCTGAAAATAACAAGCTTATTCATTATGTAATTAAACGCAATTTCAATTACGCCAAGCGTACATCTGAAAAACCAAAAGACCACAACGCCCTTGGCAAATTCCGCTGTCAAGCCCCATTTATTCTGAAGAAACGGTACCAAACGAAAAATGTCGTTATCAACGCAGAGCTTCATGCCGAAGGTGATGAAGAAAAATGATAACGCCCTTGCGCTGATTGTGCCGAAAAACTCTTTAATTACATCGAGAACCTTCCATGACTTTGACTTGAAAACAAAAATTTTGTTGCCGAAAAATGCGACTATCGCAGCAAAAATGCAGCCCAATGCAGTTCCGATTGCCGCAGCATTGTGAGATAAAACCACCGCCGATGATTCGCTTAAAAGGTTTTTAAAAACATATGCGCTGCCGAGATTTACGAAAGTGCAAACAAGCCCTATTATCAAATAGCGCAGCGTTTCTGCAATAAAAAACTCTTTCTTTAATGTTTCCCAAATTTTCTTCATTTTCGCCCTCTTTTTTTCATTTGAGGATATTATACAGAAAAACAATTGCATTTTCAAGTATCTTTTAGAACTCTTGTCCGCCCTTTTTTGTATATTGCACAAATGTTTAATAAATATTTCTTAAGA
>OMTA01000045.1 GCA_900313895.1 uncultured Eubacteriales bacterium
GTTTTGACGGGCATATTTCCGCCTGCCCATTGTTAAAATCCTCGCGAACCCGTCAGGGTTCGCTGTGGTTTTGCCGCGGTCAGACAAAAATCTGCTCCGTCAAAACTCCGAAGGACTGAAAATGAGCAGGATTTCGAGCAAGTTTCGGAGCAGAAAGTGCAGGCAGGCTGGCACCTGCCAAGATTGATAAGCCGAAAATTGTCGAAATAATGCCATTTTCAGCAGGTTCGAATTATTACAGTCACCCTACCCCCTTCCAATAGAATGTGAAATGTCTGTCTTTGTGGAATCCAAGCTTTTCATAAAAAACTGTGTCGGAAATGACATATACTTTCTTTGCGCCGAGCGATTTTGCGCGGTTAAGCGCTTTATAAACAACAGCTTTTGCCAAACCCTTGCCGCGATGATGGGGGACGGTGCAGACAGGCTCGATATAGGCATAATCCGTCTTTGGATGAACCCACACACAGCAATAGGCGGCATACTCGCCGTTTCGATCAATCGTCGCAACGCTCATAGAAGATTGAAAGTGTCTGCGAATCTGCGGAATGATCTCCTCCGCTTGTTCAAATGCCGATCGATCTGTTCCGTGGTCAAAGCCCTGCCACAGCAGCCACTGAAATTCATACGGTTCTTTTGAAGGATCAAGCGAAGCAAAACGGAATCCGTCAGGTAATTCGACCGGCAACACACTGTCAAGCTCCATGCTCATAACGGTTTCCGTCTGCTCCGCTTTTACAAAGCCCGGCGCCTGCGCCGCCTTGATCTGAGCCGTGTTATCGTCGCAAATCGAAACACCGAGACCGTTCTCGTCCTTTAGTTCTCTGTATGCGTAGTCAAGGATCTCAGGATAAAGATCGCTGTATTCCGGAAAAGCACCGCAAAAGGCTTCACCGAAATACATATCGTAGATCGCCGCGCCGACGATTCTTTCGTTATCGAGCCAAAGACCGATAGAGTCTGTTGCGCTCTTGTCAAATTCCGGATGCTCCGCCATCCACTCAAACCGCGCCCAATTCCAGTTGATGTGGCTGTTGTCATTACGGTTCAGCTCGATCAAAAAATCGCAGACCGCGTTGTAATTTTTTTTGGTATAATTTTTAAAATAAACAGCCATGTTTTCACAATAGACCTCCGCGCAAATTAGAATTATCTGTATTTCTGCCGATATAGAAAACATAGCCGTAAAGCTGTTTGTATTTCCGGTACAGCTCCGCCTCGCAGCGGTTAAGCTCGGCGTATTCCTTAACGGTATTACAGTTGTTGTATTTTTCAATCAGCTCATTGATCGCTTGCTCTCTCGGCTCAAAATAGTTCTTTGTCCAGCAGTCCTCGGTCAGCGCAAACGCAACTACGAATTGATAACCGCAGTCCTGCATGATTTTGATATTATCCTCAATGAGATCAAGCTTGCTTCCCGCGTCTGTCCAGAATTTTTCCGCTTCTTCGGGATGAACGCTTGTCAGCCACGAGGGACAGGTTACGGCGATCATTCCGTCCTCTTTCAGAAACGCGCGCCAATGAGATAGACCTTTCTCAAAGCCGATATTGTCGATCGCTCCCTCCGACCAAATCAGGTCGAGGGAGTTCTTCTCAAACGGTAATTCTTCCATTTTGCCGACGATGCCTTTTAGTCTTTCCGACAAACCGCTGCGCAGCGCTTTTTTGTCAAGCTCCCGAACGAATTCGGGGAACATATCTAAACCAACAATATTGCCGGACAAATATTCGGCAAGCACTAAGGTCTGACCGCCTGTTCCGCAGCCTAAGTCAGCGATACTTTCAAATCGGCTCAAATCTCCCAAAAAGCTCAAAGCCCTCTCTACCGTTTCTCGGCTGCCGGGTCCCTGACGCTCTAAACCGACATGCGCCTCTAACAATAAATCCAAAAAACTCGGTTGATTATTTTCCTGTTGTTCTGTCATATATCATCAAAATTCCTTTCACTATCAGTATTGTAAAACACATGATTCCGGCATACGGCTGGCGTGTGACTATAAACAAAAATACTGTGATTACTGATAACACCACGCCTGTTATCAATCGGTGTCTGTTCCATAACGGTCTGTCAAGGTGACTGATAACGACAGCGCAGATTCCGTTTATTACCGTTATACCAATCACAGCGGCATAAACAATTATTATCCAAAGGCTGATATTTGAGATGCCGAACAGCGTCACTGCCGCCTCATTTTCGCCGTTGCCGAATACAGGCAAGAACAACAACAGCACGGTCAGGATATCGAGCAGGCCGCATATCAGTGCAGTGTATTTTTTTATCGTTTCATGCTTTTCGTTTTCCGCCGCGGTGATAATTTCATCGGGGCAGATCAGCTCGTCAATCGAAACGGAGAAATAACGGGATATCTCTTTCAGAGAGTCGATATTGGGATAGCCGCGTCCCGACTCCCATTTTGAGATTGCTGTCCGTGACACATAAAGCTCCTTTGCAAGCTCCTCCTGCGTCAGCCCCTTGCTTTTCCTAAGCTCCTGCAATTTTTCGTTAAATTCCATTTTCTTTCCTCATATCCGTGTACAATACAGCGGCATAATAAAGTTTAAACAATCCAATGCTCAGCAAAATCGAGCCGATGATATCTGTCGCCCAATGAACGCCCGATATCAGCCTGCCGATCACCATAAACGCCGCGAACAATACCGCAAAGACATATACAGTAAGTCTGCTTGCCTTGCTCTGACATCTGCGCTTGACCTGCAGCACCAATGTCGGCATGACCGACAGCACCAGAAGCGTTGTCGAGGACGGATAGGATACTTCTAAAAACCCATCTATCAGAACCGGTCTGTAATTGATCGGGATCATTTCAAAGATTAGATAAGCCGCGATGACAATAATATAGTAAATACCCAAAATAATAATATCGGGATCGACCTTGAACAAGCTCCTGCGGCGTATCAGCTGAGTAAGTCCTAAAACACCAAAGCCCATACAGACCGCGATCGGCACAAGTCCCAGCCAATCCGTTATGACATAGAGCCGCATATGAACACCTATAAGCCGATGAAACCAAGTGTTAAACGCCGCAAAGCCGACCGCCGTTCCTTGCTGTCCGACATTTTGAACATCAACGCTCATAATCAGAATCGTCCATAATACAAACGCGGCAAGCAAGCCGACTCCGGTAAATAAAACTCTTTTCGCTTTCATTTTCATCTGTCCTTTCGATAGTTTGCACTTTGAAAGTAACAGATAGAGTAAAAAATGTAAAGAATCGCTCCGTCACATCGGTGATACGAAGCGTGTCATTCACAAATACAGGTGTTTCGGCAAACCCTGCAACTGTTTCATATGATGTGAGGTTATCCTTGCTGCCGTAGAGAATAGCGGTCGGCGCGTTCCATTTGATTGGATGCTCGCGCACATAACAAAGATACTCCCATGACAAATCCTCGCCGAATGATGTCCGGATAATCCCTTTCTTTTTCAGTTCATCCTCCGTGACGTTCGCCCATGCCATCATATCGGTGATCAGCTTTTCCATATCGACGAGCGGCGATATGAAATACGCCTTCTCGATCATTGAATCAATACCCGCGTTCATCGAGAAATACGCGCCGATACTGCCGGCAATTAGGATAATGCTGTCATATTCTGTTTTCAGCTTTTTGACGGCAGAGCGAATCTCCGCGCCCGTTTCCCACGGCGTAAAGGTCTGATAATCCAAACCAAATACATCATATTCCGGGAACAGCGGCTTGTAATGCTCACATTCCACCGCAGAGCCGCCTTTGCCGTGGACATACAATACCGCGTTTTTCATTACTTCATTTCTTTTATGATATGTTGCAGCTTTTCCAAGAAATTTCCCGCGTGAGAGCCGTCCATCTGCGTGTGGTGGAATTGGAACGAGATCGGCAGCTCGACCCTTAATTCTTTCTTGCGGTATCTGCCCCAGCTGATGAAGGGATTGTTGAAGATACCGCTATTCATACCGACGATGCCGTCAAGCTCGGTCTCGAAAATCGCCGATGTGCCGATGACCATACTGTTGTCTGACAGATCTTTGTTATCGCAATTCTCGGCGACCCATGCGGTGTTTTCCAGATAACTTTGATTGAATATTTCCAAATCAGCCGCGTAAGGAATATCGCAGGAATTGATCTCTCCGCGCTTGTTCTTCACAATCACGCTGATGGCAATTTTGTCGTATTGCAGCAGCTTTTCGCCGACAGGGAGCGTGTAAAACTCATCAATACCGATTGCAGCTTTAGCAATGCAAAAACAAAGCAGCATATTGTATTTCATATTTCTTTTTCTGCTGACTGTAAGCAGATTGGTAACATCGAGCGTCTTGAAAAAAATCACCATCGGATTCGGCGCTTTCATCCACAGCTCATACGCTGTCGCTCTCGGACTGTCTTTCGGATCAATTTCTTTTGGCATTATTATGTTCCTTTCGTGCTTCTGCCGTCCATTTGGAGATAAAACCTATCTTTGCATCTGTACGCTTTTTCTGTTCTTTTTCCGGTAAAAGACGAATCCGTCCTCAATCTTTATGATACGATAGCCTAATCTTTTGTAAAAAGCATTTGTCCGTTCATTCCAGCTTGGGGTATCCAGATCAAACTCAGCAGCGCACGGGAAATTCTTTTCTATGCATTCCATCAAGCGAATTCCGTAACCTTTTCTATGATAGATGCTATCAATAAATATTCTGCCAATGTACACGCTGTTTTTGGTTTCATCCGGGAATAGTATGGCTGCACCGACCAAATCTTTTCTTATCATTGCCCGATACAAATGTCCCTCGCGTGCCATTTGTTTATGCCATTCTACCGAATCAAATCCGGGCGGACAATCACCTTTTGCTCCGCCGACATTTACATCTGTTTCAAAAGCTCTGATAGACATTTCCACGATTTTTTCTACATGATTTGCTTCTGCTTTGACAATAACCATCTCACTTCTCCCAACTGTCTTACAACTTCCGATTCTCCAATTGTCTGTTACAATGATTGATTCTCAAATGATTACACAGGCGTCCCGACTTCAATCAGATTGCCGTCCAAGTCGTAAAAGCGGATAACTTTCTGACCCCAACTGTGTGTCATCAAACGATTGACGTATTACACATCCGGATAATACCTTTCCAATTTTTCGATAAAGCCATCAATGTCGGCTTCCTCAAAATAGAGCTCGCAGGAATTACTTTCCGGAATAATTTCTTTTCCGAGAAACTCTTTCCAATACCTTTCTTCCTGCAATACCAGACCTTCCGTCAGGATCATGTTGCCGTCATTGTCCGTTATCATTTCAAGCCCGAACAGATCATAATAAAACTGCTTTGCTCTACCGATATCCTTGACCACGATCAGAAAATTTTTCAGTTTCATACGAACCCCCTCTGCACGCACTTTTTACCGTTTTTTATTTCTCCCGAACCGATACCCAGATACCGCACTCGTAGTCGGGTGACTGCGGATTGCATTCGGAGTACACTTCGAGCGTAGCCATACCGTTTGCCTGATACTTCTGTCCTTCGTTCGGGAACCACTCCTGCCAAACATAGGTGTTCAGCGTTTGCAGCGCTCCGGGCATAGGACCTTTTGTGTGAAATACCGCCCACCTGCTTTCGGGGAATGAATAAAGCTCAAGACCATCAGGATCTTCGCCGCCCTGATACAGCCCCGCAATCCAATAGTCAAAACCGTTTTCGGACTCCGTACAAATGGCAAACATTCCGATATGATTCGCTAAAATTGCTTCCTCGACAGGCGTTTCGGGCTTCATCGTCTGCCAAAGGCGGGCATACTTTAGATTGTATTCCTTATCCCAGAATTCAGGGCATTTTACATACCCTTCATCGGGGCTAATCTCCGTGTGATAACCGATAAACGTCATTGCCTTTTTCTTTTCATAAGTTACATTCATAATCTGTCCTCCTGATTCTATGATTCTTCCGTCAATAATGTTACGGTATAGCTTTCCATTATCGCCGCGACTGTTGCGACTGCGCAGACAAAAACGGCGGTGTATCGTATGTTGATGATCGTCAGTGTAAAAGGCAGGATAAACACCAACGTTCCCGTGACCTTATTGATAACGGAATGAACAGCTGTCAGCGTGTGATTGCGGACGAATCCTATCACAATATTGACGAGCTTGATCAGCGCGATCACGCCGATCCAACCAATCATCCAAAGGGGCAGTTCAAGAATCGGCAGGAGCATTATCAATACGACCGCGGCAAAAACGATATCGGCAAGGGCATCGAGCTTCGCGCCGAATTCGGTTGCGGTATTCGTCTTCCGCGCGATCCATCCGTCAAAGATATCGGATAATCCGGCGGCTGTGTAAAGCGCATAGAACGGCGGCGACAGCGGCATAAAGAACAGCAGCGCAAGACTGCACAATATCCTGATGATTGTTATGAAGTTCGCCATAATTCCATTTCAAGGCATTTCCATTCCTCATCAAAGACACGGTAGTACTCAGCCTTATCAGTTTCACTTTCACGGAACCCGACCGAGCGGTAACAGCGGTATGCGGACGGATTGTTCTCAAACACACCCAAGGTAATCTTATCCGCTTTCATCTCCTCAAAAGCATATCGAATCGCCAATCTGAGCATTTGTCTGCCAACGCCTCGACCGCGCCTTTTATTGTCAATAATGATGAATCCGAATCTGAGGGTATGCATTTCTTCATCCGTATAACGCAGGATCAGATGTCCGACGATACCGTTTTCATCATACGCTGTCATCGGAAAGAAGCGGTCATGATCCGCTGCGTCATATTGCCGGTTCATATCGTCCGCTGTGATCGGATAGGTTTTATATCTGTCTGCACACCATTTCCGGAAAGCGACCTCGTCGCCGATCCATGAAATGATTGTGTAGGCATCGCGTGGTTCGTATGGTCTTAATTGTATCATCACTAATGTCCTCTGTGCTTTTCCTTACGTTTTTGTTGCTTGAGTTCAAATTGTCGCTGTTTTTCGGCTTCTTTCTGCTCGCGGGATCGCTGCTTGCGTTCAAGCTTGTTTTCTTCATACTGCTTTTGGAGTGCCTGCTGCGACTTCGTACCAACGCCTGTTTTTTCAAGCTGTTTATGCGCGTTTCGCTGACGGCGTTTCGGGTTATCCGCCTTATGCTTGATCTCTGTTCTGACAGGAGGGCTGAATCGCAAGTGATTGAAATATTTTAGGATAAAGGCGTAGATTTCCGCATCGGTCGGCTCCGCGCCGAATACCACTCTGCAAACGGAAAGATCTTTGCCGTCAAGCTCCTCGAATACGCCTACCCAGAACGGCTCGTCAAAGTAAACCGTCAGCTTTGCTTCAGTTGACGGTTCCATTGACGATTTGCGCGTACTGCTCCTCGGGGATCATCGGCGAGGTTATCTCTTTTAATAAATCCTCGCCGATCGTTCCGCTCTCGGCGTACTCTCTGCCTGCTTTGCGGATGAGGTTGAGGCGCGGCTCGGTGACGGCAGCCGCTTCGGGCGCGTTGAACATCGGGCTTTCGGGAACGGTGATGATCGTGTGCTCGTTCGGAAAACACCGCTCGAACTGCATTACGGCAGGTTCAAAGTTGTGTTGGCTGTTCGGGAAGCCGCAGCCGCAGATCATCACATATTTCAGGTGAGAAAAATCCGCCTGACCGACATGCTCATAGCGGTCGCCGACCTTCTGCATCGTCATCCTTGACAGCGGCAGCGTGCGTTCAAGCAGTGCCTTCAGCGGTGCGGGCATACCGTAGCAGTAGAGAGGATAGCTCCATATCAGCAGATCGCTGTCGAGGATTTCCTCCAGAATCCCGCGCATATCGTCGTGATGAATACACTCGCCGCCGCCCAGCATACAGGCAAAGCAGCCGGTGCAGTATTCGATGTGCTTGTCGATGGCGGTAATGATTTTGATCTCGTTGTGAGCGACCTCGTTCATGCCGTCAAGAAATGCGCGTGTGATGTGCATGGTGTCGCTTTTATCCCTCTTGGGGCTTCCGTTTAATACGAATATTTTCATTTTCTCACCCCATCATATATACAGCGCAAAAATGCCGCAGGTGCTTTTCTATGTCCTGCATAACCTTCTGCCGGTACTGCGGCTGTCTGTCGGCTTTTGCAATCATCACCACAACAGGCGAGGTCAGCTCCATGGCGAGAAGCGACGGGTCGTCCTGCTTGAACAAGCCCTCGTTCATCATATCTTCGATGATTTTGGCGTACATCTTTTGAACACCGCCGACTTGGTGGCGTGTGGTGATTTCGGCAAAGCGCTCGCTTCTGAACTGCTCACGAACAAGGAATTTTCGGATTTTCCCGATTATCGGGTCAAAAACGGTAAACTCCACCTTTTTCATAGCGATTGCAATAAATTCATCCCGGCTGTGCGGCAACTTGCCGAAATGCTTCTCAGAGCCGAAGCTCTCTTCATAACGCGCCTCTGCCGTGTCGATCAGCGCGTTCAGAATATCCTCCTTGCCCTTAAAGTGATTGTAGAGCGACGGCGCTTTAATGCCGACCTTTTCGGCGATCTGCTCCACGCTCGTTCCGTCAAAACCGTTCTCTGAAAAGAGCGTCAGCGTTTCGTTCAGTATTTTATCTCTTGTCGTCATAATATCCTCCAAAGAAAAAGACTAATAACCGTTAGTTTCATTATAACTAATGATTATTAGTCTGTCAAGATAATAGATATACTTCAATGAAAAAAATCGGTCAGCGGCATTAATACCACTGACCGAAAATAGTCTCTTATCTTTTTTTATAAAGCACAAGCTCCGGATTTTTACCTTCTGCCTCATAGGTGCTGACCAGAATAAAATCCATATTTGCTAAAACGCCAAAGCAGCGTTCGCCGCCGAATTCCGACTCAAGCTGGTTGCCGAGATAGGTCTTGTTGTCGTTGAGGAACTTAGCGCTGACACCGCTCGGCAGGGGATAGGCGAGATTGACGAAGCTTCCGACAAGCGCGTTCAGGCGTTCTACCTTCGGCAGTCCCTCGATATGCAGAGCGTTGATTTCGTCGATCAGCTGTTGCTTGAACTGCTCAAACTCGCCGTTGTCGCTCAGCTGTTCATAGCGCTTCCAATAATCGAGCTGCGGCAGCGTTTGCTTCAAATAGGCGCGCGCCTGCTCCTCGGTGAACTGTTCGCTCACCATATTCTTTACGCAGACGTCGATCAGCTCGTCCATATCGCTGTAGGTGTACTGTCCGTCCGCGTAGCACCATTTACAGTAGTTCTCGTTCAGTGCGCCGTCCTTATCCGTGCCGATAATCGTATCGTCAAGCGGCATACCGCAGCACTGACAGATCAGCTGATGTGGCGAACCAAGCAGCGTGTTGATCGAAACATTGAAAAGATTTGATAGCAACTTCAGTGCTTCGGTATTCGGCACGGTATCGCCGTTTTCCCAGCGCGACACCGCCTGCCGTGTCACAAAAATCTTTTCCGCAAGCTCATCCTGCGACATCCCGTTCCTGTTCATAAAAACACCTCCCTGTTACCAATACTAATACTAATACCTAATAAAAAGTAGCCAATCTTTGCGGTCTATTTTCCACAATACTGCGTTGTCGTCCTTGCAAGGCGTCAAGCCTTGCCGCGTCCTCCGCCTTGTCTTGCGAAAAATATCCTCGCAAAATATAAGTCTACTTTCTATCAGGAATTAGTATAATACAAACCGTAATAAAACACAAGCAACCCGCTGTTGCTGAAAATTATCTTTTCCCCAAAAGATTGCTACCAAAGCGCTAATTAGCACTGAAATATAGTATAAGATCTGTATTCCTTTTTTCAAAATGATTCCCCCTACAAATCCATGTTTATCTTTCCAAAAGTATGAAATGAATACTGATAAGAAAAGAGGGAGTATCGTAACAATACTCCCTAATTCATGGTGGAGATAAGCTATGTTGAGGATGGAGGAAAACTATTACCCCGTCTTGGGAGCGTCCGGCGTGTGGAATAGCCTGATCTACGCTCTCGTTAGAATTAGTCCCCCGGACTAATTCTACCTGCACTCAGAGCGACTTTGCGCTCCTCGTTTGGCACGCTCGCCTTCGAATCCGCTTATCACCCCTGTACGGTTATATAACAATAGGGAGTACCGTTTGGTACTCCCTATTGTTAATGGTGGAGATAAGCGGATTCGAACCGCTGACCTCTTGAATGCGAACCAAGCGCTCTCCCGAATGGGTGGCTTACGCACCCCCAAAAGAATCACATCAAAATGTTGATAAACTAACCACGTGACTGCTATTCCGTCTTTTTGTTGATTGATGTTTGATATGGAATCATCCTGACTTCGCGTTTGAGGTCAGGATGTTGTTCTTTTAACTATTCAGCAGCCAGTTATTATCGCCATGATATATCATCTGCTTTGTCATGCCGCCGACAATACAGATATTTTCACCGGTTAATGAACCCTGCTTGATCGGAGCAGAGATAAAGCGCCATGTTAGCGATATCCGATGGGTTGCCGACTCTGCCCACGGGCTGCTGGATCGCGTCTGCACCGCTGTATTCTATCCCATTCGTGTTGATTCGGCCTGGAGAGATCGCATTGACTCTCACCTTGCCAGCGAAGCTCATCGCCATCGCGTGAGTAAGAGCAGAGATAGCACTTTTAGCCGCCGTATAGCTCTCGGTCTGAGGCATGCTCATTCTGTCACGCGACGATGAGATATTGATGATAGCCCCTCCGTTTCTAAAATAAGGCTTGAACAGCTTAGACAGGTAAAACGCCGCAGTCACGCTGACCGACAATGCTCCTTGAAACTCCTCATAACTACATTCATCGATCCCTTTCATTAGGGGCGGAGCATTGTTGATCAGATAATCGATATGACCGTGTTCTTCGATCACTTCCTTTGCAAACTGCTCCACCAAATGAGTATTGGGCGAAGGAGGTTTGACCATGAGCACAAAGATTACTTATACCAGACAGGGAGACTACAACTTGCCCAATTTGAAGCTGCCTGAACAGGAGCCTAGAGAAGTTGGAATCTGGGGACAGCGCCGCAGGCGATACCTCGAGAGCACCATAAGATTCTCTACTATAATCTGCTCACCCGATGCAAGCTGATAGATTACCTTGCCGACATCAATAAAGAAGCACAGGAGATGTATGACCGACTTGTAAAACAACTTGCCGAACAGGAAGGCGCTACAGAACAACTCAAAGCGAAGAATCAAATGCTTTGGGTAGTAAGAATGAACAACATCCGCAATCGTGCAATCGAAATCATAAACGATGAGATAATCTACAAATAGAATAAACCCACTTTGAGATAAAAGTCATAGTGGGTTTCCTTCTTGTGTAGATATCTGTTGCTGATCCTTTTTGATATAAGTAACATGCTGATAAGTTGAGTTCTTTGATCGACGTTCCATGGCGTCGTAACACCGGTTGCGCAGCATGATTTGATTCTGCTTCATTGTGTTCCGATTATCCGCAAAAAACGGACCGTCGATATATACGGTTGTCCTCGGAAAATCGAAGAAGCGTCGCTTCTGATAAGTGACCGTAAAACAAAACACGGGCTTGTTCGTTAAAGCGGGATACCGGAATGCACCTTCTTTGAATGGACGTATCTGTGTATAGTATGGCCAGATATGCGCTTCGGGGTAGATCACAACTGCATGATGTCTGTCAGCGTGTACCCTGACAGCATTTAAAAAGCGCTTCATTCCTGCAATGTCAGAGGAGATCGGCACAGTGCCCAAATCCTCAACAAGGTGACGGATTCCGGGGATAGAAACACTATCGGGATTTGCGACGATATATGCTTTCTTCGGAAAAGTGATCAGCGCAGGTGTATAGGCATCGCCCGAGACGCGGGTATGATTGCCGTATAAAAAGAAGCCTGTTTTCCGATAGGGTCTCAGCTTCTCCCTACCAACTATCTTTTCATGATAAACCGTCTTTTGGATTAAGAATACTAATGGAGCCGCAATCATGTAATACAAGAAAAACGACAATAGCAGCCGTAGAGGATTCTTCGAAAAATAAGAATAATCCGACGGCAGTTTTTTCTGTTCAATATTCAGCTCTGCAAAGTCGTCATTATGCTCGTCTGAATAGTAGATGATTCGTTTCATTGATGTTCCGCCTTTGCAGTTTTCAATAACATTCGCTCCATCTGTGCCATACAGTCCGATTGTCTGAGGGTTCGGTTGTACATTTCAAACTGTTTTCTGTATGTGTCCATGACATCCCTGTTCTCATAAAAGTATTCAATCTTTTCACAAAGATCCTTCGGATTGTTCGGCTTGAACAGTGTTCTGTCGTCAACAGCAAAGAACCGCGTTGCACTTCGTTTTGAATCACAGATGACAGTGACCAGTCCCGCGGCGATTGCCTCCATACACGCGATCGCTTCAATCTCTACAACGGATGTGTGGACATATAGATCGGAGTGTTGAAGCGCTTTGACCAGCTCGGGTCGTTCAAAAAAGCGAAATTCGCAATGGACTTTCTCTTTGCGGGAAAGGCGCTCTAACCGTCCCTTCATCGGACCGTCCCCGGCAAATATGAGCCGAAAGCTATCTCTGTACTTGGATCGTGCCACAGCCTTAATCAAATCTTTCTGAGACTTTTCCTTGCTGTATCTCCCCGTGCAAATGATAGTAAACTTGTCATTACGCATTCTATACGGAGGTTGCACAAAGAATTCATCGCTGACGCCGTTGGAAATCACGTAGTAAGGCACAGAACAGCGCGTATGGGAGTAAAACAACTGACGGATGAATTCGGTCGGGTAATGGATAGCAGTACATTGGCTGTACACTGTCCGATAGAAATTCTGGTAAACGATATGGTTGACAAGCCGGTTGTTCATCGCGCCGATGTGCGAGGTGAAATTCTCCGCCTGACAGTGAAAGCTCGCGCTAATTGGCTTATGAAGTCTATTTGCGATTTTTACCGCGCATTTTGAAAGGGCGAACGGCATCTGCAGATGGACAATGTCTGCCGAGCGGATGGTCTTTTCGAGCAATACTTTGTCCGGTTTGGCGAGTGTGACGCCGTTTTTCTCAACAGCGCGGTCGATCAACTTTCCGAAATGCATGGTCGGGACGACATAGTAGTCCTCCATATCGACGGTCGTATTGTCGGGTGAGACGACATACACCGTATGTCCCTTTTCTCTCAGATAGCTGATCAGGTTGACGGTAGCGATCACCGTGCCGTTGTTCGACTCTCCGAGCACATCGCATATCAGCGCAATTCTCATATGTTTACTCCATTATCATAACAGTTACGGTTTCAGAAAAGAAGTGATCCCTTCACCGTCGTTATATCCCATGCGATAAAGTGTGTCCAACGCGTCGACGTCTTTTGTCAGCGTATCGACGCCGCAGGTGTCGATCGGAGCGATAATCCTGACCCTTCCTTGCTGCTCCAGCTTCTGCGCCAGTCTGACTCCCCTGTTGTATTTCTCTGCACGGGTAACAAGCGCCTCAGCGGCAAGGGGATACCTCTCTCTGATCCTTGCGGCAAGACGAATATCTTCCTCCAGCTCTTTTTTGTAGTCAACGGGATTGGTCAGCACCAAAACGACCTTATCGCATCCCAGCGCAAAGGCTTTTTCAATCGGAACAGGATCAGAAAGCGCGCCATCAAAGTACAGCTCTCTGTCTACCTGCTGCGGTTTACAAACATAAGGGATGGCAGATGAAGCCATCAAGACGTTATAATAATCGGGACGCATATCGGACTTTTCAAAATACTTGACTTCGCCGTCGATCGCGTCGGTTGCGACCGCAATGAAATCCATCGGGTTCTCGCAAAATGCGGTATAATCCAAGGGGTATTCGCCGTCAGAATTGCTCAAAGTGCCGTAAATATAGCTGACGTCCAGATAACAACCCTTCTTTGCCACGTTTCGTCTGCTCATGTACTCGTCACGCTGGGAGTACTCCGTATAATAGACGTAGTTTCGCTTTTTCTGTCCCGCAATAAAGGTTGAGATATTTGCGCTGCCTGCCGACACACCGATCCCAAGATCAAAGGTGATCCCGTCGTCCAAAAATCTGTCCATCACACCGGCGGCGTAGATGCCTCTCAGCCCACCGCCGACATCGACCAGTCCTGTTTTCATTTATGTTTCCTCCGTTTTCATTTTATTCGGCTTTTGCAATACCTCTGAGTAAAAGCCGCAGTACATAACGAGTGAGAAGAGAAGCGCGCCGGCACTTATCCCGGAAATAACCTGCGCAGCCGCTAAGGGCAGATCGGGAAACAGGATCAGCAGACCTATCGAGCAATACAGCGCAGCAGTGCATAGCTTGCCGTACCATTTGGCGCTGTTCACCTGATTTTTTCTGCGGATCGTTATGATACCCATCACTGCCATCAGTAGTTCTTTGAGTACAAACAGACCGATCAGCACCCACATCCACGGATAGCGCAAGGCTAAGCAGATCAGCAGAATGCCCTGCGTCATCTTATCTGCGATTGGATCCAACACCTTTCCTACATCGGTGACCTGACCGGTCTTTCGCGCGATCCATCCATCGAGGATATCCGTAAATCCCGACAGCGCAATCACTCCGATCGACCAACCATATTCCTGTTTTCCAACATAGAGCCACACGATCAGAGGGATCAGAATCAGGCGGAACAGGCTCAGCGCGTTTGGGATCGTCAGGATATTTTTCTTGTTCAATCTGGCTGACATACCACATCACTCCTGTTCGTTTGAGCGTTTTTATCCAAAGCGGGACAGATGATAGGATGCCGTTCCTTATCCCATACAAAGAAGGCGGCAGCAAGGATCGCGCCAAATGTTTCTATCATCATGTCGCCCATCGTATCAATCAACCCGATGTCGATATAGCCGGGAATCTCCTCCCCGTTGATCCCCACGCTCTCGATCTTGCCAAGGGTGCCGACAACGCCGTAGCTGTCGGCGAGAAAGTAGGAGTTGACGGTGGTGACATAGCGATCCTGCTGCATATCAGTGCCGAAAAGCCGATCTCCGCCGAACTCATAGAATTCCCACAATGCGGCGACGGCAACGGAAAAGCAGACGGCGAATACGATGCGCATCGTCCGGCTGACCGGTTTGCCTTTGTTGAGAAGCTCCGGGATATAGTATCCTGCCAGGGCGAACGCCATTCCTCCGCAGCAGTGGAGCAGCTTATCCCACCACGGGAGAATGAAATATAGTTGATTGGCTTCGCCTAACAGCGGACCGACAGCATACAAAGATGCCCAGACATAAACTGCCGTCGCTATCCTGCAATGAAAGACCTTTTCAATCAGAACGGGTATCAGCACGAGAAATACCGTTGCGAGAGAAAGGAAAATATTCGTGAAACTGCTTTCCAAGGAGAATCGGATCAAAGAAAAGACGGCAAAGGCTTCGCATACAGCTGTCACGATGATCCGTACCGTATCCGTCGTATGCTCCGCGCGTGCTGTCTGCACTTTTGTAACGGTCATGAAGATTTCCCTTTCTTTTATGATAATATACCTTCACATTATGCCCATTTAATCTTTTCCCACGGCATATCTGCGGCGTTGATTCCAAAGTGTCCGTAACAGGACAACGGCTCGTACATCGGACGGCGCAGATCGAATTTGCTGATGATTCCGTAGGGCGTTAGATCCTCACAGTTCAAGATCAGCCGCAGTATCTCCGGAACAGGAGCCCTTTGCGTGCCAAAGGTTTCGACTGCAATGCTGACCGGTTCCTTAACGCCTATTGCATAGCCGAGCTGTACCTCGCATCGGTCGGCAAGCTCACTCGCTACGATGTTCTTTGCCAGATACCGCGCCATGTATGCAGCGCTGCGATCAACCTTGGATGGATCCTTGCCGGAGAAGGCGCCGCCTCCGTGGCGAGCCGCGCCGCCGTAGGTATCTGCAATGATCTTCCTTCCGGTCAGCCCGGTGTCCGCTGAGGGACCGCCCATCACGAACCGCCCGGTGGGGTTGATGAGATAGCGCGTATCTCTGTCGAGCATATCCTCCGGCAGCACAGCAAAAATCACGCTGTCCATCAGCGCCAGTTTCAACTCCTCCTCGGAGATCGTGTCGTTATGCTGTGCGGACAGTACAACGGTGTCAATCCGCTTCGGAATATCGTTGACATATTCAACAGTTACCTGTGCCTTTCCGTCAGGACGCAGGAACGGCAGGGTTTGCATCTGTCTGACATAGCTGAGACGTTTTGTCAGCTTTGACGCAAGTTCAAAGGCGACAGGCATATAGTTTTCAGTCTCGCGGCAGGCATAGCCGAACATAATACCCTGATCGCCCGCGCCCGCGGCTCGCTCGTTGATTGTCGCCACGCCTCGTGCAATATCCGGCGACTGCTCGTGCAAATCGACTGTTACAGCACAGCTTTGATCGTCAAATCCCTGACCGCTTTCTGTATAGCCGATGTCATGTAGCACTCTACGCACGGTATTCACATAGTTGACATGGGAGTAGGTAGTGATCTCACCCATTACATGGACCTTGTCTGTGCAGGCGGTCACCTCACAGGCGACACGGGCATAGGGATCTCTCCTGAGATGTGCGTCAAGGATCGCATCGGCGATGCGGTCGCAAACCTTATCGGGATGCCCCTCCGTAACGCTTTCAGATGTAAAAAAGCGGTTCATTTTGTACCCTCTTCTCTCTTCTTACATTGACTGCACGACCAAAGATTCTCCGCACAGGGTTTCCAATTTTCGGCATATGCCACGCACTTGTCACAGAGGTGATCAGCGCTTTCGGGTGACTGCGGATCGGTGGAATGCGCGCCGGACTTTGCAACGAGCTCGCGCAGCTTATCGGGATTCTCCAGCATGGGGCAAGGACGCAGATGATTGTCGTTGAACGGTTGCCCGTCGTGATACAGTTGGAAAAGCGGCGACTGCAGAATCTCCATCAGCGTTTTCTCCCTGATGTTGGAATCCGAGTAGTGGATAAAGACGCAGGGATCGGCGTCGCCGTTCGCATTGATGTGGAAATATCGTCTTCCACCCGCTACACAGCCCTGCACATACTCGCCGTCGTTCTGGAAATCCATCGCAAAAATCGGTTTTGTAGCGCGCACATCACGGATTTTGTGGTACATATACTCGCGCTGTTCAGGCGTAGGAAGCAGCTCAGGTACCGCGTCGTTGCCGACAGGCATATAGTGGAAGTACCAGACAAACTTCGCGCCCCATTCGATCATCTGATCAAAATATTCATCCGAGGCGATCGAGTCGAGGTTTTGCGAGGTGTAGCAGCAGCTGATGCCGAAAGGTAGGCGCTTCTTTTTCAGTATCTCCATTGCGTTAACGACCTTAGCATAAGTTCCCTCGCCGCGGCGTGCGTCGGTCGCTTCTTCAAATCCCTCGACACTCAGTACGGGGATAAAGTTCTTGACGGACAGCAGATCGTCCGCAAAATCCTCGTCGATCAGGGTGCCGTTGGTAAATGTCATAAAGGCGCAGTCGTTGTGCTTTCTTGCGATGGCGATCAGGTCACGCTTGCGTACCAGCGGCTCGCCTCCGGTGTAGATGTAGAAGTATACGCCGAGCTCCTTGCCCTGCGTAATGATGGAGTCGATCTCGTCGAAAGACAGATTGAGCTTGTTGCCGTATTCAGCCGCCCAGCAGCCGACACAGTGCAGGTTGCAGGCTGAGGTCGGATCGAGCAGGATTGCCCACGGGATATTGCAGTTATATTTCGCTCTCAGCTCTTCTTCCCGCGGCCAGCCGATGAGGTTGGCGTTGATGAGGAAGTTCTCAAATACGGTCTTGATTACGTCCTCGTCGATATCATCCCAGATGCTCCATAGCAACTTGTGCATATTATTGTCGGGATCGTTAATGATCTTTCTGAACGCGTCGCGCTGAACCTCAAAGCTGTTCGGACCGTCGCCGGCAAAACGATCGACCCATTTCATCAGTTTTGGCATGTTTTTGTCAGGATTCTTCCCGATATAGCTGAACGCAGTTTTCAGTCCCATTCTTACGGCTTTGTTATTTGCATTCAATATGATTACCTCCTTTTTGATACCTTTGTATCAATTGTAAAAGAATCTTAGAATTGCAACAATAGACACACGCGCCGGGTGTATGATTTTTTGACAGATTCCGACAAGTGTCGCATTTCGCATCGAGGTAAAATGAAAACTGCCGCGCCTTACGGTGCAGCAGCTCTCAAAAAAAATAGAGTAGGTACCAAGCTTATTGAAGTTTTCGCTTGATGATCAAACCAATAATACCGGCGACAGCACCTATGGTTGCGGCACCGGCGATCGCAACCCTTTTGTTGATCTTGTTTTTGCCGTCTGCCGCTGTTGACCCAAGCGTTTCGTTGTCCGTAATATCATCTTCGTATTCAGGAAGCTCATCAGATGTATATTTTGCGCGTTCAGCCGCTTCATCTCTTAAAACATCGTTGTTAATATCCATGCTAAACCTTGACCCTCCTTTCGGCTTTATTTGTACTT
The DNA here is from genome assembly GCA_900313895.1 of uncultured Eubacteriales bacterium. Lineage (GTDB taxonomy): Bacteria > Bacillota > Clostridia > Oscillospirales > Acutalibacteraceae > Ruminococcoides. Next base: position 18,405 of record OMTA01000045.1, read on the forward strand.
ATCGTAACAACAAATCAAATTAGATTCAATAGACAATCATCGAAGTTTGTCAAAAAAGAAGGGATAATAAAAGAAACAGCTGTCACACCTTACATGTGACAGCCAAGTTTTATATAGATCATTTACTGAATTTCAAAAGCACATCTTTCATACTGCCGTCCATTAACATACAGTATTTG
>OMTA01000261.1 GCA_900313895.1 uncultured Eubacteriales bacterium
CGGCGGCGCCGATTATGTCCATTTTGATGTGATGGACGGGATATTTGTAAATAATATTACATTCGGATTGCCTGTGCTTGAGCTGGTACGCAAGGCGACAGTCATGACCATCGATGTCCATCTGATGATAACCGATCCGCTGAAGTATGCGGAGAGGTTCGCAAAGGCAGGAGCTGACATCATCAGCTTCCACTCCGAGAGCGAGAGCGATACCCTTGAGACTATCCGCACGATAAAAGCCTGCGGAGTCAGGGCAGCAGTGGCTATAAAGCCGGCTACTCCTGCCGAGAGCGTTTATGAGTTCCTTCCGGAGATAGATATGCTCCTCGTCATGACCGCTATCTTCGTAGATATACGGAATATTGATGAATGTTTCGACAGTATGACACGGTACAGTATCGTCGTGATATACGAACCTTCCAATCTGTGCAACCGGATTATCGTTTTCGTCATAGACGTAGCCGGCTGAAGAATAGCCCAAGTCTCGAATTAACTCGCCGAAGGAAATTACGCCATCCTGAATATAATCCTCGAGCTTTATGTGGAGCATAATCTCGCGGCCGTTTAAGGTGTAAACGTAGGTTTCCGATTCGGTATTACTATTCGTACTGTCTTCTGCGTTGTAGCGCAACTCTGCTTCCTGCGCGGCCTCCTCTGAGACGTAGTCCATCTCGGGCTTGATTATTGGATAATTCGTGATTTTATAGGTTCCACCTTGTACATCATATCTCAGCGTAGAGTCATCGGGGTATTCTACAAGGCAAGCGCAATGACCGCCGGGTACCATTATGCTTGTGTAAATATTGTAAGTGACCAAGTGACGTTCGCAGGTCTGATTCGGTTCGCCGCCGGGGTACAAAAGCATGGAGGTCAAACCGAGATCACGCGCAGCAAAGGCAACATAATCAGCTCCGACATTGCAATAAACTTGCTTATAGCTGTAGTTTTTAGCAACGTACTGAGAAAATACTTTCAACTTTTCCTGTTGTGTCATATTTGAAGTCCAACACTGCTTTTCGATGAAGTGTACATCATTGATCGTTTTCTCAACGCTTTGATGATCTTCAGTCAACGCGATAGTCACTTCACATTTTTTGAGCAAAACGCCCCTGTAGAAAAACTCTACCGGAAACGAACAACTATCCGCTTTCAATCCGTATATACTCACTCTGAACGGATCGATCCACCCATCGCAGTAGTGCGCCTCCACCCACGCTGCTGCTTCGCCTTTACTATTCCTGACAAGGCAGTCGTAACCATAAGCGACTTTGCCGTTATGAGTCATCAGATAGCTTTCCTTGAATCTTGCGTCGGAATAATCGGTTTTATGGTCATACTCACCGTTGTTGACCTGAATCGTTATATCCTCCGGTGCGAGATTGGCTTTTGTGCAAAGGATCAGTGTTTTACTGTTAGTTTTGCTGTCGTTGATTGTTGTTTTATCAGGTATGAGAGCGGTATCAAAAGCTACATCGTCAACCGTAATAGTCTTACCGCTTACCGATACAGTGGGAAGATGTGACGTAGTTGAACTGCTTTCGCTGATATACTCACCGATAGGACAGTTGCTTTTCATCTCCGCCAGATACCGTTGGATCGCTGTCGCGTCAAGGATACAGATTTCTCCGTCCGAATCCACGTCTGCTGCGCTGCGATTACCTGCTTTTATCTCCGCTAATCCGGCAATAACTCTTTGAATCAAGGTACAATCGACGATCATGATCATACCGTCACCATCAGCATCACCCAATAAATACTGCTCAGTTGCGTAAACAGAGGTTATGACGAACGAATGAAACACTAAGGAAATCACTATAACAATACCGGTTAATCTGACAACGAACTTCATACAAATCCCTCCTGAAAAGATATAGCGTAATCTATTTAGTTATAACTTATCTGATAGGAAAGGATTGTGCAATGATGCGATTTTTCAAAACGCACATTTTTGCTATCGTTGAATCGGCGAACAACTGAAATCTCTCTTATTGTTGAGCTTGGGTATTACCATTGGTAAAAACACAAGCTCTAATATCTCATGCTCAGCAATTAGAGATAGTTGTTCGCCGCAATCGAGCGATGTGTTTTTCGGCACGCACTCGTTGCGTGCTTTTTTTATGGTGTGAAAAATGATCGAGAAAGATAAAACGGCGGTGTTCATCGGCAACAGAGATTGCTATAAAATCGATAAAGCGATAATCGAGCAGGCAATAATACAAGCGATAGAAAGCGGTATCACCTGCTTTCTTAACGGCGGGCAGGGCTATTTTGATAAGACATGTGCTTTGATTCTTCACGGGCTAAAGACTCGTTACCCTAACATCAGGGATATCCTTGTGATTCCGTACCGTGACTTTTGGATCTTCAATAAAGATATTTTCGATGAGATCATCTATCCTTTTGAGCCGCGTATTGAATCGCTGCTAAACTACAAAAGAGCGATCCCACTAAGAAACCGCGTTATGGTTGAAGCTGCAAGTACCGCAATATGCTATGTCGAGCGCGTCGGCGGCGGTTCTTGGAAAACGCTGAATTATGCAAAAATCCAAAACCTCAGAATAATTGATTTAACACAGAAATAGCAAAACCACGGCTCCGGGAGCAATCCCAGAGCCGTGGTTTTTAATGGAAATGATTATACGCTCTTTCAGCGTTATTTGCCCTACGGTTATCCTCGTTGGCATAATCGCCGCATCGTTCATAGACTCGTTCAAAGGCTATCGCCGCCGTGCGGGTATCGCTTTGCAGAAATTCGATATATGTGATACCGCCGTAGTTGCCTCCGTAATTGGCGAAGGCAGATTGTATCGTCTGTTTCAGATAATCGCATTGAGCAATAACTGTCGAACCCTTAAACCCGGGAGGCGTATAGCTAAGACACCACTGGCAGAGACCATAGAACTCATCTCCGTTATAGTGTCCGACGATATCCCAATCAAGATCCAAGGTATCTCCGCCGCATTCACGCATCATATTACCGATGATTCCTGCGACAACGCTATCTGAGTATCCGTAGCTTTTCAGGCGCGTCCACACCTGCGACGCTACATCGCCCGAGCCGACAGAGCTGCTATTCGACTCATAGAAGCCGTAACCGAGGATCTCATGATAGCCGACAGAATATGACAGCTCCTGACACTTATCGCTGGCATTACCTTCGATCGTGTATACTCTACCACCCTCGACTTTTTCAACAATGCCTGTATGGTCGCCGCTGCCGTCGAGACCGTCGTATTTCCAATCGAAGAAGATAATCATACCGGGCAAGGGTTCTGCTGAACCGTCAATCCACTGTCCCTTTGATTTGAACCAGTTTACACCATCATCAACAACAGAATACTTTGGAATAACTCCTGCATCTATATATCCACACTCATTGGCGCACCAAGAAACAAAACAACAGCACCACTCGACACGCGAGCCAAAACCGTACCAAGACCAATATGGCTGACCGCCGACGTTGCCGATCTGTTTCTGCGCAACAGCAACGATATCACTATTGCTTGATACTATACCGTGAAGTACGGATGACCACAGCGAGTTGTATTTAGCGTCAAGGAGCTCGTGCATACTGTCGATCTGATCTTGTGAAAAGTGATACTGCGACGCCATTTCATCAGCCGTTTTGTGCGTAACGGTAATATGAAGCGTTTTAGTCGTAGTCGTAGTTTCGGTGGCGCTTGTCCCGCTGCCCGATGTGGATCTTGTTGTTTGCGTCGTGATATTATGGGAGATCTCATTCATATCCCAGAAGATATCTCGGAGCTTTTGCTTTTTGGAATCGTCCATTGTCATTACTTCCTGCGGATTATCCAAATCCATGTTCATCTTGACGGCATAAACGGCAAGGACTTCTTTCCACTCGGCTTTTGCACCGGACATATCCAATACATCATAAGTATTTGAGGATTTGATGTCCTCGATTTTCTGATTGAATTCGTTGTTGATATCCGATACGGCTGTGCGCATCGTCATACCGGTTCCGGAATCTTCTCCCGAGTAGAATATCCCGAAAATTGAGCAAAGAATCAGTGCTATCAACATAACAATGACAATCACAAGGACTGCTACCCATCCTCCCGCCGCTATTGCGGTTATCAGGGATTTAATAGCCGCAATAATCGCCTGTACGATTTTTATGAGTATCTTCACAGCTACCTTTGCTGCTTTTGCCGCCGCCTTTGCCGCGGCTCTGGCTGCTTGTGCGGCTTTTTTTGCCGCTTTCGCAGTTGCCTTTGCGGTTTTTTGAGCGGCTTTGGCTGCTTCTTTTGAGGTTTTGATCGTAGCTTTGGCAGTCTGTTTGGAGGTGCGAACCGTCTGCTTCGCCGTTTTGACAGATTGCTTTCCGGCAGTCTTGATCGTATTCTTAGATGACTTTGCCGCCTTATTGCGTATCGTCTTTTTTGCCGGGTCAGTACATTCTGCTCCGCTTTTTTCTGACGGTAACGCTGTATGGCGTCCTTCGCCTTTTCTTCCACTTTTTCCTTGCCCTTTTCGGCAACTTTGTGCGTAGCCTTTCCCGTCTGCCTAACGGCGGTATCGGCAGAGTTTTTAACTTTGCTCTCTAGGCTGTCGGCGTTATGGGCGTAATAGCTCTCTTCGCGGGATTGTGCCGCGTCGACGGCCTGCTTCTCTGTGACCTTAACGCCGGTTCGGATACGCTGTGCCATATTCTGTGCGCGGTTAAGTGTTTTGACAGGTGCTTTCTGGCTTTCTTTCGTCCTGACTTCAGCCATATGATCACCGTCACTTTCTCTTTGCTACGATGATGAACCGCTCACCGTTTTCGTTGTATTCCGATGTAGCAAGTGTCAGCAGCTTGTCACCGGGCTGTGCGTTGATACCGGTATCGAACAAAGACAACGACTTAGCCTGAGAAACAAACTGATTGAAGCTGTGCGGATCGAAAGCATTTACAAATTCATTGAATTTGAAGGTTTTATCATCCTCCGTAGTGAAAGCCTGATCGATAACAGCCATCACTTCGTAATAATTCATCTTGCCGTCGATCTCAAAGGTGATGGTTTTATGCTCCTTGTAAAAATCACTATCCTTATACTTCTCAAGCTCTGCAAACATCGTGCCGTCTTTCATGTAATGGGAATAGATGATGATGTTATCCGAGGGCTTTTTCAAGTTGCAATTCGACTGCACATAAGGGCAACCGTAAGTGGACGGCTTCTTAAAGAAATCCCTGACCAGATAATAGTCGGGATAATCGGGCGACTGCATAACGGGATAGTCGATTGTTGTACCGTCAACCGTCAGCCAACCGATCATATCCTTGTTCTTGCCGTAATCCAGAGCGTTTTTATCTGCATATGGATAAGGCACCTGGTCAGGGGTTGATTCTGTCCCCATGATCGACCAAATCGTTTCGACCTTTGTCGGCTCTTCCGGCTCAAGATTCTCTTCAATGCGCTTCGACGCGGTCGTTACCGCAAAGATAATACCGACAATAAAAGCGATCACAATAATGATGATCAGGGCTAACAATACTTTACTTTTCATTTTTTACCTCCTTTCGCCAAAAGGCGAGGGTTATTCACCCTCGCCCGGCTTCGTTGTCATCAATTTATAGAGTTTATTATCCTTCGGGAAACGGTTGACAAAAGGAACGAGCGCACTGCCCACCTTGATCAAGCCGCTGCCTGCGTCGGCGTTTGTGATATACCCGAGCTGATTGTTGGAGATGTTCAGTAGATCCGCCAGCTTCTCCCTGTCAGTCGGAGCCTGATTCAGCATGATCAGGAACTCAGAGTTTGCGAGCATGGTACGCGCGGTATGGCTCTGGAGCATATCTTCCACATTCTGCGTGATACCTGTCGCAAAAGCGCCGTACTTACGGACACGCTTCCAAAGAGTAAAAAGGAAGTTTGCGGAATACTCGTGCTGGAACAGCAGGTATATCTCATCAATGAAGATGAAGGTGGATCTGCCTTTCGCGCGGTTCTGGGTGATACGGTTGAGGATGCTGTCGAGTACAACGAGCATACCGATCGACTGGAGCTGCTTGCCGAGGTCGAGGATGTCATAGCAGATCAGACAGTTCTTTGTATCCACATTCGTAGGCTTCGCAAAGGTATCCAGAGAACCGTTGGTGAACAGTTCGAGCGCAAGAGCAATCTCCTGTGCTTCTGGTTCCGTCTGCTTCATTAGCTCCGCACGGAAGTCACGCAGGGTCGGAACTGTTCCGGTATAGTTGCGTTGCTGATAATCACGGTATACCGCAGCCGTACAGCGGTCGATGATCGACTTCTGAATTGCTCCTAAGCCGGTCGTGCCGATAAGCTGTTCGCACAGCGACATGATGAACTCGGATTTGAGGATAACAGGGTTCGCTCCGTCGCCGTACTCGACGCTCATATCCAT
>OMTA01000243.1 GCA_900313895.1 uncultured Eubacteriales bacterium
GATAAATTTCATCATAAACATTCAATTCACCTAGAACATCGCTATCATAATCTTTTTCATTAATCATATTTTGATAATTACTTAAAATTTTATTAGCCTCTTCCAAAGTTTTACCAATTAAACTTTTCACTATAATACTCTAATACATCCGGATTTTCGCCATTTTCTCTTTCGGGCTGAGTCCGATCGTTCCCGGTTGATCCGCCGTCGCTTTTGCGTCCTTGCTGACATAGGTCGCAGCACCCAGCTCCTTTGCCGTTGGCTTCACCGACGACGATCCCGAGAATTGCCAATTGATAAAAACTGCCGCGCCCAGCGCCAGAATCAATGCCGCAAATAGTATATGCTTCTTCTGAAACTTCATATAGTCCTCCGTTTATTCTGTGACAGCCGACTGTTGACCATCAAGTTTTGTGATATATACCTTATCGGATGAGATAGACAGCGATCTTGTTATCGCGCCCATCACCCGATCGACTACGATAGGATCATCTCCGCCGTCACATACGATAACAACGCCCCTGACCGTGGGTTCTATACTCTTCGTTTTCTTATCGGTATTGGTCATATATACGTTCTCTCCGCTGTTATCCATCGTCAAAAACACCCTGACCTCCCCTACTCCGTCGATTTCGGAAACGATATCCAAAAGACGCGTTCTGAGCTCTTCCGCGTATTCATCCGACGAGGCTTGCTTTTGAAACAGATTGAAATCAAGATGTGATGAAATAAATATGAGCGCGATGGCAACAACTCCGGTTATGACCGCGATCCTTAAAAACAGCTTACTTCTGATCAGTTGATTGAACTTCTTTTTCCACATAGATCCGAGGCTCCTTTGATAAGTTCGTATAAATCAAACGCTCGATATCCTGCTTTCTCCCGAAATCCTCTTCGCTTATATATATGACGATATCATCCGCATATATTCTGCCGGCATCGGAAATTATCAGGCTAAGTTGAATATCATTCGCTTCGATCCCTTGTGCGCGGAGGAGTTCATCGATCGAAGAGACCAGATTGTTGACGGTTTCCTGCTTGACGGCTTCATTGTAATCTTGATGATCGATCCCGCTGAGCGTCTGATCCTCCGGTGTCAGATCGTCAAAATCGATCGAAGCATCGACAAAGCAGGATATCAACGAGCATATGATAAACAGCCCGATCACAAAGCTGAATATCTTCCGTGTTCTCTTTTGCGGTATAAACAGCGAAAGGACGGTTATCGCAACACTGAGATAGCAGATCGTCAGCGAAAGGTTGGATATGGTATTCATGCGCCGCCTCCGACAGATAACAACACGCCGGATGATATCACAAAGACGGAAGTGATCGACACGATGATCGCCAGCATCACGGATAATACTGAAGAAATCGCGTTCATGATTATTACGGTAGAACTGACGTTGAATACTTCGGCTGTCGTCTTTGCAACCATGATCGATAACTGCCAAAGCAGGATTTGGAGTATCAGCGGCAAAAACGTCACGATGATCACGATGATCACAAAAACGCCTAATCCGGATCGCAGCAGGCTAAGGCTTCCCTCGATGCTTTTATACGCTTCGGAAACAGAGGAACCGACGATCGGGATCAATGAGCTCAGTGAAAAACGAACCGCTTTGGATGCGACAGAATCAGCGGCATTTGACGCGATCCCCTGCATAGACAGGATCGCCGCGAAAATCGTCATCACAAAGGTGATCGTCCATTTCAGCACTTTTGCGATCAGCTCACAGATTCCGCTGAGCTTTACACGATCGCTGACCGCGCACGCGACCGATATCGCCAGAAGGCAATTCATGATCGGCGCGAAGAATACCGACGACAGTTGAGAAATCCCCTGTGATGCCGCCATTACCGTTGTGTAGTATGCGCCGGAGCTTACGATACGTCCGCTGAAAGCCATGATGCCCATCATGATCGGAACATAGAACAACATGGTCGTTGAAGTTCCCTTGATCGCCGTGACAGCGGATTGTATCAATTGTGTGACCGGTGTGACCGATGTCAGAATGATCATCAGGGAACTGACGACATTCATCACATCCTTAGTGTCAACGTATCGCAGCGAAAATGTGTAGGATTCGAGCAAGGATGAAAGCAGGATAACGGCGATGATCATCACACAGGATGCGACAGGGCCGGACGCGTTTTCGGCGATCATATCACCGATCAGGCCGAGCGTCTTTGACAGCGAGAGATCTTTGACGCTTGTGATATCAATATCCGATACCCCGAGCTTTTCCATGTTAGCGACAGTATCATCATCTACTGTGTCTTTTAATTCCTCTACAGAATTATCGAATTGATGGATCTCCGCGGCCGAAGCATTAATCGATAAGCAAAACGGGATCATCAACACCCAAAGGATCAGTAATCGCTTTTTCATGTCGTATTCACCATTGTCGCGATCGCTTTGATCATGTCGTTGAACAGAGGTAAGGCGGCGATCAACACCGTCACCTTTCCGGCAAATGAGATATTGGTCGCGAGGGACAGCATCCCCGCCTCAGTGACCGTATCGCAGGTGAATTCCGTCAGAAAGCATATCCCCAACACCTTGAACAGGATCACGATATAATCCGCGTTGATCCCGCTTGACTGCAACAGTCCGCTGATACTTTGCGTTGTCAAAACGAGATTTTTCACAACGCTGAGAATCATCAATGTACC
>OMTA01000098.1 GCA_900313895.1 uncultured Eubacteriales bacterium
CATATGATCTACAATACTGGCAAAGCCCAGCATCACCGTTCCCGAAAACAGACCGATCCCCCAGTATATTACAGCTGTTCCCAAATCGAAGTTTGATGAATACGATGAATAAACATTTAATAAATTCGCTTTGTTACCCATCTCAATTCCAACAATAAACGCCGCTACATATACAACCAAAGCCAGAATGACCAAAGCAGTTGACAAAGTACTCCCTTTCTTATTCGCATCATTCTCTTTGAGTATTTTTGAAGAAGAATTGATTGTATCTACGCGCTCTTGTGCCTTTTTCATAGCCTCAAACTCTTCATCCGTAAACTCTGGATACAAGATACGGTATCTTCTGTTTGCTCCGCTTGAGTAGTCAATAAACGGATACATTTCGGCTTTTTCTTTAGCGCTTAGTTTTCCTGTTGTTTCTGTTCCTTCAAATACCCTTGTTGACAGATTGTTCCTATTATAGAAATTCTGTTTTTCAGCACTCTTTGCTGCTTCAAATTCTTTGTTCTTTTGATCGATAAAAGCTTGTACTACCGGATTCATAAAAAACCTCCTAGAAAAAAATAGGCTATTTCTAGTCTAATAGTATCATATATAGCCCTCTTCTGTCAATGATTATTTCTATAATTTGAGAGGATGATAGAAATATGGGAGGAGTAAATTGGATACCTATCAAACTACAAGAATAAGACTGTTGGGGTTATTGGAAGAACACAAAATGTCGATACATTCTCTGGCGATAAAATCCGGCATTGCGCCCTCAACTATCAAAAACATATTATATGGTAAAAGTACAAATCCCGGTATCGTCACAATCAAATTGATTTGTGATGGATTCGGAATAAGCTTGAATGAATTCTTTGATACGGAAGACTTTAGATCAACTGAAATGGAAAACCTTTAAGGAAGACCGATCGGTCTTCCTTTCAAACTGTAGAAAAACCTAAAAAAGCCTTCCTTTGGGAAAGGAAGACGCCTCTGAAAGGAGGCGGACGAATTGTATTGATTGTTTGAGCGAAGCGAGTCACATTCTTTCACGTTGGCAATCAAAGCTAAGGTAATATAGGGCATCTCCCTTCGGTCGGTCAAATTCTGCAATTCCTCAGTCCCCAAGCGGGGACAGCTCCCTTTACCAAAGGGAGCCTAAAAAAACGACTACTCATCTATTTATTATGCTGTTTTACTTCATCAACAAGGTCAGAAAAATACCGCCGACCAGCAGAATCACACAGATCAGCGCGACGATCCGTACCAGCCACGAGCGTTTTTTGTTATTCATATCGACACCTTCCCTAACGTTTTTTATCCATTATACACGGTTTTCGCAAAAACGCAAGTCATACTGGTTGACAAAGATTTTTCGGTGGTGTAAATTAGTACTATCATAAGTATTCGGGTGACAGATATGAAGGTTATCATCGACAGGTTTGAAGAGAATATCGCGGTCGTCGAGCTTGACGGCGAGATGCTGAACGCGCCGCGCGCGCTGTTTGAGGGCGCCCGGGAAGGCGATACCGTTGAGATCACCGTTCTTCCGCGCAACGTCGAACCGGAAATATCTGAAACGCCGATGAATCCGGACGACTCCGCGCCGGAGGATCAAGGCGATGAATCGCCCGCCGCATTGTTCAGAAAACTGCGTTCCAAAAGCAAAAAGAGGAAAAGATGATCTTCAAAAGAGCGATCATATCCGCGTTTTCGGCATGAAAGCGTCCGCATTTATCCGTTGACAAAAGCGCTGTTTGTTGCTATAATAAGCACGCTGCATAACCGAATAGGGGTCATTAGCTCAGTTGGTTAGAGCAACCGGCTCATAACCGGTCGGTCCGGGGTTCGAGTCCCTGATGACCCACCAGAAACGCCATGCTGACGCATGGCTCAAAGAAGAAAGAATAATGAATAAAGAATAATGGAAAAAGAAATGAATTTATTGGCGTTTCTGTATTATTCGGTATTCTTTATTCTTTTTTTCTTTATTCTTTCGGAAAGAGGGGAAGCCATTATGCCCAGCGAAAATCCCTTATTGGAGAAATCTCTGCGATTTGCGGCGCGAATTGTCAAGCTCCATCAGTATCTAATAAGCAAAAAGCATGAATCCGTTATTTCAAAGCAGATCATACGCAGCGGAACTTCGATCGGAGCTAACGCAAACGAAGCGGTCTACGGGGTCAGCACCGCCGATTTTATCGCAAAGCTGCAAATCTCATTGAAAGAAACGGCTGAAACGGAATACTGGCTTAGATTATTGCTGCTGTCCGATTACATAGATGAACCGTTGGCAAACTCTTTGCTCAATGATTGCCTTGAGATCAAAAGGATCTTGATTGCTTCGCTGAAAACCGCAAAGGATAATAAGAAATAAAACAGAAGAAACCATACAAAACACTCTGTTTCCCGGTTTCGATAAGCTGCCGAAAAACAGAGTGTTCACTTTTTATTGCGAATTTAGAATTATAAACGATAAGCGGTGTTTTTGTTCTTGCGTTTATTCGTAAGTATATTATCCATAATGAAAAAACAGAATAATGCAAGCCTCGCCTTTTTTGAGCTTCGGATATGATTCTATAATATTTTTGCCCGGAGTGGCGATATTCAGGACAACTCCTCAACGCGGTAGCCTGTTTCCTACAGATCATGCGTACTGATGACCCACCATATTAATGCAAAAGGAGATACCGTTGCGGTATCTCCTTTGCGTTAACCGTTTTTTATTTCAAATGCTGGCAAAGATCAAACTTGAAGCCGGACGGTGAGATCATCATCGCCGATTTGGACGAGGGTAATTCGATGATCGAATTCTCGCGGCAGGTAAAGCCGCGCGCGGTCAGCATCTCGAACGCTTCGTCAAAGTTATCGACGTTCATACGGATCATGGTCAGATCCTCGGGGATCTGTCCGACCTGAGCGACATCGACACGGTTGCCGTTCGGATCGTTCATGGTGACGTCGTCGATGTTTCTGCCGTTGAGCTGCTCGTGCGAGTGGCGCTTTTCAAAGCCGAGATCCTCAAAAAGCTTGATGATGTCGTCGCCGTGCTCTGTTACGATAAGCGGGCTGAAGCTGGTGATTTTCATAGTTATTCCTCCAAGATGATAGTATGGTATCTGCATTCCGCAGGGTCACTCTGATGGAAATCAGGGATTTATCATAACACATTCCATATCCGTTTGCAATAGTTATTTCAAAACAACCGTTTATCTCCTTTTCAATTGCGGCTTGACGGGCTGACCCTTTGCTTTGTGGTACAGCGCGACCAGATAGGTCGACAGGAAAATGATCGCGACGACGATACCGACGGTGTAGGCGATCGTCTGATTCAGACGGAAGCCCTCGTCGGACATCAGGATATAGGTCACGCTCACCGCGGTCATGAACGCCGCGGGAAGGGCGGTGATCAAGGATCCGAAGCGGCTTTTTCCCTTTTGCAGCAGGTAGGCGCTCGAGACCCACAAGGCGATCATCGCGAGGGTCTGGTTGCTCCACGAGAAGTAACGCCAGATGATCTCAAAGCCTTCGTCGTTGACGATCGCGAACCATGTCAGAAGTCCGCCGACAACCAACAGCGGGATCGTGATCAGCAGGCGGTTTTTGATTTTCTTCTGATCCAGATGAAAGGTCTCGGCGAGGATCAGTCGCGCGCTGCGGAACGCGGTATCGCCCGAGGTGATCGGGCAGACGATAACGCCCGCTACGGCGAGGATGCCGCCGAATACGCCGAGAACGCCGGTCGAAATCTCATAGACGACGTTCGACGCGCCGTTAGCCAGCGCTTCGTTCAAGAGCTGTGTGGTGCCGTAAAAGGATACGCCTGCCGCCGCCCATACCAGCGCGATCACGGATTCCGCGATCATCGCGCCGTAGAATACAGAGCGTCCCTCTTTCTCGGATTTGATGCACTTGGCGATCATCGGCGACTGGGTCGCATGGAAGCCCGAGATCGCGCCGCAGGCTACCGTGATGAACATATACGGCCAGACAGGGATGCCGTTGGGCTGTAGATTCTCGAAGGAGATCTCAGGGAGCGGATACTCGTTTCCGGAGAAGATGATACCGCCGATGACGGATAACGCCATCACGATCAGCAGAACGCCGAAGATCGGATAGAGCCTGCCGATCAGCTTATCGATCGGCAGCAGCGTCGCGAGCAGGTAGTATACGAGGATGACGATCGCCCAGAAGGTGCCGTTCATCCAGTCGGGCGTGAGCCTGTCGAGCAGCGCCGCGGGGCTTGTGACGAATACCGTTCCGCACAGTACCAGCAGTACGACGGAAAAGACGCGCATGATCCACTTGGCGACCTTTCCGATATAGGTACCCGAAAGCTCGGCGATCGAAGCGCCCTTATGGCGCGAGCTGATCATGCCGCTCATGTAGTCGTGAACCGCGCCGCCGAGGATCGAGCCGAATACGATCCACAGGAACACGATGGGGCCGAATACCGCGCCCATCAAGGCGCCGAAGATCGGGCCTGTGCCGGCGATATTCAGAAGCTGCACCAAAAACGCCTTCCAGCGCTTCATCGGGACACAATCGACGCCGTCGTTGATGGCGATCGCTGGGGTCTCGCGGTCATCGGGCGCGAAAACCTTTTCCGTGATCTTTGAATAGACCAGATAGCCGACGATCAGTACGGCAAAGGAAATCAACAGCGAAATCATTATTCCATCTCCTTTTTCACTGCTTTTATCCTCCTCATTATACACCCGATAAATTGAATTGTCTACAGTCAAACGAAAAACGCAGCCGTCATCTGACAGCTGCGTCCTCCGGAAGAAATATAGATGCAAAAAAATGAAAACAAAGTTATCCGTTGACGGTCAGCTTTTTCAGCGGTTTTCCGTCAGACCATTGTTGGTGATAGATGCGGGTGCACTTTTTAAATCTGTCAAAGATTTTCTGCGCCTTGTCTACATCGCCGTAGACCTTCCAGCAGCCGACGCACTTCGCGTCGGAAGCCTTGTTTTCGATAAAGCCCTTGACGTCCTCGCACGGATAGCCCAGAAACAGCCCGATCTCATGCGGAAACTCGGCGCTCTCGCCCAGACGATCCATCAGCTGTATCACGCATTTTTCACAGCTGTCGGTGCAATAGCCGTGGCTGCTAAGCAGGCTGCACACCTCGTCATCCTGAAAATCACGGGACAGCTTCGACGGACGATACACATAGATCAGCACCTTGCCGTCCTTGAACCGCAGGGGGATCAGGCGCACGCCCTTTTCCCTCAGCGCGATGTTCCACTTGCGCAGAAACGCGAGAACCTCTTTGTAGCTATGATAGGAACAGTTGATCAGGTTACCGGTTTTCAGCCCTGCCAAGGTCGGCGAACAGTGCATCACCAGTGTTTTCTCTGACATCAAATCACCTCATAGTTCGGTTGGTTAGTTACCGCTAACCTCTATCCAAAAAATAGTTTCGTCGTCATTATGATCGACGAAAACCATGCGTATTATTCGGATAAACAGCAGGGAACATTTGTTAGTTAGCTTCTGCTAACTGTTATTATATGCGAAACATTTCGTTTTGTCAAGCCTTTTCTTTCATTTTGCTTTTTGCGACTTTGGAGCGGCGGTTTGTCTGCGCTTCAAGCGCTGCCAGTTATAAAAGCCGTAGAGGTCGTTGATCAGGAAAACGACAAAGCACAGCACCATCGGCAGGTAGTTCGGCTCTTCGATCGTCGCCAACACCCACAGCACGATCAGGACGATATCGTTCAGCGCGTAGAAGATGCCGTAAAATTCCGAACGCAGCAATACCAGAAACGCCGCGAGGAAGCTCGTGGTGATCGAGATGGTGGAAAACAGCATATTCGGGGTGGAGAGCGCCCGCAGGATCAGCCAAAAGACAAACGTCACCGCCGCGGTG
>OMTA01000107.1 GCA_900313895.1 uncultured Eubacteriales bacterium
ACGAGATCAAGTCCGGCGGCAAGGTAGTCGGATGGACTGCTCCCTTCGCCTACGGCGAGAAGACGCCCTTCTTCCTTCTTGAGCAGGCGACCGTAGACCGTCTTTCGCGCGAGTGGTCGCAGTTCCGCCGCAAGGTGCGCAGCGACGCGGCGAAGCTCGACAACAGGGACCAGTTTGTCGCCGAGAAGCTCGCGAAGGAGCTTCCTGAATTCGCCCGTACGGCAAGGATAGAGGCAACGTCTGTGCCGGTCGAGACGAACAGAAAGGACGATTCCAAAAAACAGGACACGAAGAAGCGGCCCATGATGAAAGGATCCAGCTCAGACATCCGCAGCATGGGCGGGCCGCGCCGCAGGTAGTTTTGCAATGAAACGCGCCGCGAGTTCCGCCTTTGCCGCGATTGCGGCGCTTGTCGCGATCGCGGCGGCATCGGGGGGCTGTGCGGTCACGGTGCTGGAACGGCTGCCGCGCGTCGGCAAAAAGCTGCTGCTGACCGGCAACGGCAGATGCAACTTGAGCCATATCGGCGCGGACGCAAAAAGCTACCACGGCGACGGCAGCGAGGAATTGATCAATATTCTTTTTGAGAATTATAATCCCGACGCCGTTCTCTCGTATTTCAACCGGCTCGGACTGATGACAACAGCCGACAGCGAGGGCAGGGTCTATCCGCGATCCAACCTTGCGACCTCCGTATTGGATATCCTCAGGATGCGCCTGAATGACTGCGGCGTCAAGGAAGCCTGCGGCGTCGACATTCGCGAGATCCGCAAGGTGCGCGGCGGCTATGAGATCATCACCGCAGACGCGTGTATCGTCTGCGAAAAGCTCGTGATCGCCGTCGGCGGTAAGGCGGACTACGCGGGTCGTGAAAGCGGCGCGTCCGTCATCAAGGATCTCGGACTTGCTACCGTGAAGCCGACACCTTCCCTCTCTCCCGTCAAGGTCGAGAGCGATATCATCCGCTCGCTAAAGGGCGTTCGCGTATCGGCGCGGGTCAGCCTGATCCATCATGACGAGATCATCAAGCAGGAGCGCGGCGAGGTGCAGTTCACCGACAGCGCGTTATCCGGGATCTGTATCTTTGATCTGTCCCGCTATGCTAACCGAATTCCGGGGTGTGAGATCGCGGTCGCACTGCTTCCGGAGATGTCCGACGATGCGATCCTCGCGGAATTGAAACGCAGAATCGATCTGAATCACGCCGGTACCTTATCCGATATTTTCATCGGCTTGTTCCACAAGAACATCGGAATCGCGCTGATCAAATCAGCAGGAATGAAGCCCTCTGATCCATGCGCCGATATTTCTGATAAAGAATTAAAAGCATTAGCGCATACCATCAATGACTGGCGGTTCAAAACGCTTCCCCGCTACGATTTCAAGAACGCGCAGGTCACCGCGGGCGGCGTCAAGCTAAGCGAGATCAACCACCATACCTTTGAGACAAAGCGTCACAAAGGCTTGTACATCATCGGTGAGGCGCTGGATATCGACGGCGACTGCGGCGGCTATAATCTGCAATTCGCGTTCGCAAGCGGTATGTGCGCGGGAGATCACATATGATACGGTTATCCAATATCAAGCTGCCTCTAGGCTACACCGACGAGGATATCCGCAGAGCGTGTACAAAGACGTTGCGGATTTCTCCCGACGCGATCAAGACGACCGCGCTGTATCGACGTTCGATCGACGCGCGGCATAAGAACGACATCCACTACGTCACCAGTATCGACGTCCACCTGAATACAAATGAAGCGGCGGCGTTATCCAAAGCCAAGGCGAAAAACGCCGTGCTCGCCGAGGAATACCGCTACATCCCGCCCAAAGTCAAGGATCAGCACAAACGTCCGCTGATCGTCGGCACAGGCCCCGCGGGATTGTTCTGCGCGCTGATCCTTGTACAAAGCGGCATCCGCCCGATCATCATCGAGCGTGGATCGTGCGTTGAAAAACGAGAGAAAGCGGTCGATTCCTTCTGGAGCGGCGGCAAGCTCGATACCGAGTGTAACGTACAGTTCGGCGAAGGCGGCGCGGGAACCTTTTCCGACGGCAAGCTCAACACCGGCACCAAGGACGGTCGTGCCCGCAAGGTGCTGACGGAATTCGCCTCTCACGGCGCGCCGGATGAGATCCTCTACAACGCCCTGCCGCATATCGGCACAGACAAGCTGCGCGATACCGTCCGCAATATCAGAAACGAACTGATCCGAGGCGGCGCGGAGATATACTTCGATACAAAGCTGACGGACATCATCAGCCGTGACAGCACAGTCATCGGCGCTGAGGTCGAGGACAAAAGCGGCAGGCGGATCATCGACTGCAACGAGATCGTCCTTGCGATCGGTCACAGCGCGCGCGATACCTTTGAGATGCTGTAGCAAAAGCAGATCGTCGTAGAACCGAAGCCCTTCTCGGTCGGTGTTCGGATCGAGCATCTGAGAGAAGCGATCAACCGTTCCCAATACGGCGAGTTGCACAAAAAGCTCCCCGCCGCGGCATACAAGCAAAGCGTTCACCTCAAGGACGGCAGAGGGGTCTACACCTTCTGTATGTGTCCCGGTGGAACCGTCGTCGCCTCCCAAAGTGAAAAAGATACCATCGTCACCAACGGCATGAGCGAATTTGCCCGCGATAAAGACAACTCCAACGCGGCGCTGCTGGTATCCGTCGCGCCCGACGACATCGTCGGCGACGATAAGCTCAAAGGGATGTACTTTCAGCGCGAGTTGGAAAAGAAAGCATTCCTCTCCGGCGGCGGAAGCTACCGCGCACCCGTACAGCGTGTCGGCGACTTTCTAAGTGATCGGAATTCGACCCGCTTCGGTGATGTTCTTCCGAGCTATCGGCCGGGGACGACCTTTTCCCGAATCGAAGCGACCTTACCCGCATTTGTCACGGGTTCACTTCGAGAAGCGATCCCTCTGATCGATCGGCGGCTCAACGGCTTTGCCCATCCGGACGCAGTCATGACCGCGGTCGAAAGCCGATCCTCCTCCCCAATCCGCATTATCCGCGGAGAGGATATGCAGAGCGTCAGCCTCAAGGGGCTTTACCCCTGCGGAGAGGGCGCAGGCTATGCCGGCGGTATCGTATCGGCAGCAGTCGACGGCATCAAGGTCGCGGAAAAAATCATCCTCTCATAAAAGTAAGGCAGTTGCAAATCGCAACTGCCTTTGTTGTTTATTAGCCGTTTTATTCGCAATAGACCGATACCTCTTTGCCGTGGCGCACCGAGTAGATTGTACACTCCTTGACAGGTAATCTGAGGCACTGTGTCAGCGCATCCTTATAGAGCATCAGCTGTGTCGCGTACATCTCGCGCAGCTCTTCGGGATATTTGACACGATCGGTCTTATAATCCACGATCACGAGCCTGTCATCCTCCACAAACGCCAGATCGACCGCGCCCTGCAGGATAACGGTTTCGTCACGCAGATCGGCGGTGATCCCTTCGCTGACCCGGGATGCGGGGATTCGGATGGTGAAACGATACTCCTTATACACCTTCTCCGCATTCAGACACCTTGACACCAGATTGCTGTCGATAAACGCTTTTGCGCGTTCAAGGTCGATGCTCTGCGCCTGCACCTCGGTGATAAAGCCACCCTGTGTCAAGCGATCCAACTCCGCCTTGATATCCTCTCTCGCCGCGGCGAAATCCGCGAACTGCATGAACGCGTGCAGCGCGGTTCCTTTCTCGGCGGAGGTGAGCTTTTCGTTACTGAGGAATGCGGGGTGCGCCAGATGACGCTCGCCCGAGCGGACGGCCTGCTTATGTGCCAAGGTCGACGCCGCTACCTTTGCGGGAACATTCTGCAGCCCTTCATAGGGATAGACAAACGCCGCGTGACGGCTCAGCTCGTCCTTGATCTTCTCGTTCGGAACGATCTGCGTCTCTTTCACATCATCGTCCGCGTCCTGCTCCGATCCTCCGTGAATCGGATGATCGATCACAGCGCAGTCGAACGAGAATTCAGCCGACGGTTCGACGTCCACCTCAGTATCAACATAATTGCGGAAGGTCGCGCCGTCGGGATGGAGCATCGCGCACATCGTCATCCAGTCACCCATCGAGTTTGCCGAGCGCACAACATAGGGCGTCAACTCACGCTGACCCGACAGCTTTTTGGCGATGCCGTTCAGGTATGTCCTTGCGCCGTAGGTCGGGGTCGTCACGGCGATCAGCTTTTGACGCGCGCGGGTCAGGGCGACGTATAAGATCCGCAGCTCCTCGCTTCTCTCACTGCGCTTGATCTCCAATGCGAGAGCCTCATACGGCATGGTGTTATAGCTGACGGAATTCGCCGCGTCATACCGCTTTTGCACATAACCGTACTTCGGATGGAGCAGCACTTTCTCGGTAGTATCGGTGATGAAACTGTGGTTCATATCCGCCAGAAAAACAACCGGGAATTCAAGCCCCTTACTCGAGTGCATACTCATGACGGTGATCGCGTCATCGCCCGCGTTATCCTCACAAGCCGCAGCTTGCAGATCGGACTTATTCTCGACAAGTCGATCCAGATAGTTGATAAACGCCGACAGTCCCCTGTGCGTATTCATCTCAAAGCTCCTTGCGTAATCGAGGAATACACGCAGGTTGTTTCTCGCGGAGGACGCGTTATCCATCGCGCTGATGATCGTCATAAACGACGCGCGCTCATAGATGATGTTGATCAGCTTGGAGAGCGACAGGGTCACGGAGATCTCGCGATAGTACCGCAGTTCTTCCATAAAGGCGGCGCTCTTTCGATTGCCCGACTGTGCATCGACCGTCAGCGCGGCATAGAGCGAACCGTTTCTTTTCGCCGCGCGCATCCGCGCAAGATCGTTCGCGTCAAAGCCGAATACTGGGCTCATCAAAACGCTCAAAAGCGGAATATCCTGCGCGGGATTGCTGATGACCCGCAGCAGGTTGGTGATGAGCATGATTTCGAGGCTGTCGAGAAAGCTGTCGCCGCTTTTGCTGTGCGTACGCAAGCCGCAGAGATTGAGGCTCTCTATGTACTTCGGCGCCTTTGTCATATTGCGCATCAAAACAGCGATATCGCCCGGTCTGACAGGACGATAGGTGTCACCGTCCAGAACCGGATAACCGGATCGGATCAGTCGCTCGATACGATCCGCGATAAACCGCGCCTCACATACGGCGGAGTCATCCTCGCCCATGCTCTCTTTATCCAGCACACAAAGCTCGATGGGAGCGGCGGTCGGCTCGGCATAGTCAAGCCCCGGATAGAGCTTTTCTTCATCGTTATATTCAATATCGCCGACAGACGGCGACATCAGCTTCGTAAAAACATAGTTCACCGCGGCAAGCAGTGTTTTCTCACTTCGAAAGTTCTGCTCCAATATGATCTTCGCCGGAAAAACAGGTTGATCGGGATGATACAGAACCGATTTGTTTTTTCTTTTAATGAATAATTCCGGCATCGCGTGACGGAATCCGTAGATGCTCTGTTTGACGTCGCCGACAACAAAGAGGTTGTCATCATTCAACGAAAGCGCCGAAAAGATCACATTCTGCGTTTCGTTCGCGTCCTGAAACTCGTCGACCATGATCTCGCTGTATCGGCGGGAGATCTCCCTTGCAAGGGGTGTGCGCCGACCGGTATTCTCATCAACCAGCAGCTCGACCGCCCAATGCTCCAGATCGGGATAATCCGCCAGATTGCGCTCACGCTTCAACGCGGTGTAATTC
>OMTA01000099.1 GCA_900313895.1 uncultured Eubacteriales bacterium
ATTCAGGTACATCAATCAAACCGATCCGAATGCCGAAAAATGCCGCCCGCGCCGAAGAACGCGCCGGCATAAAAGCGCTCGGAACAATTAAGGAGGAAGTAAGATGCAAAAGAAAATCAGCAGCCTGCCCTTTCAGGGAACCCCTGAACAGGAAGCAAAGCTGAAGGCAGTCATCGAAGCGTACAAGGACGATCCCGGCGCTGTCATGCCTGTGCTTCAGGAGGCTCAGGAAATCTACGGCTATCTGCCGATCGAGGTCCAGACCATGATCGCAGACGGTCTGAACGTACCCGTCGACGAGGTTTACGGCGTTTCCACCTTCTACAGCCAGTTCGCTCTCTCGCCCAAGGGTAAGTACCATATCAGCGTGTGTCTGGGCACCGCCTGCTATGTCAAGGGATCCGGCGACGTGCTGAACAAGCTCTCCGAAGAGCTCGGTATCGAGGCTGAGGAATGTACGCTTGACGGTCAGTTCTCGCTGACAGCGTGCCGTTGTATCGGCGCGTGCGGTCTGGCGCCTGTCATCACCGTCAACGATGACGTTTACGGCAGACTGACCGACAAAGAGATTCCCGGTATTCTGAAGAAGTATCAGGAAGCATAATGAGAGAGCTATCCCTCAACGTCATGGACGTGGCGCAGAACTCCGTCAGGGCACAGGCGAGCCTTATCTACATCACCGTTACGGAAAGCGATAAGGAGGACAACCTCACGATCACGATCTCCGACAACGGCTGCGGCATGACCGACGAACAGGTACAGCAAGTCATCGATCCGTTTTTCACCACGCGCACCACGCGAAAGGTCGGCTTAGGCGTTCCGCTGTTCAAGCTCAGCGCCGAACAGACGGGCGGCTCCTTTGATATCAAATCAAAGCTGGGCGAAGGTACTGCTACCACCGCCTCGTACGTCAAGTCGAGCGTTGATATGACCCCTCTGGGCGACATCAACGACACGGTAAAGATCCTTATCCAGTGTAACCCCGATATCGACTTTGTCTTTACCCATTCGACCGACCTTGACTCCTTTACGCTCGATACCAGAGAGCTCAGGGAGATCCTCGCGGGCGTACCTCTCGACACGCCGGATGTGCTGGAATGGATCAGACAGTTTTTAGAAGAAAATACCCAAAACATATATGGAGGTGCAGAAAAATGAAATCATTAGCTGAGTTACAGGCTATCAGGGACAGAGCAAGGGCACAGATCGAGCTGCGTCAGGAGAATCCCAACGCCGCCAAGGTTCTGGTCGGTATGGCTACCTGCGGTATCGCTGCCGGCGCGCGTCCCGTATTGAACGCATTTACAGAAGAGATCGCCAAGCGCGGTCTGACCAAGGACGTCACCGTCACACAGACCGGCTGCATCGGTATCTGCCAGTATGAGCCCGTCGTAGAGGTCGAGGTTCCCGGTCAGGAAAAGGTTACCTATGTCAAGGTAGCTCCCGAGATGGTCCCCCGCATCGTCAACGATCATCTCGTCAACCACAACGTTGTCACCGAGTACACCATCGGCGCTATCAAATAAGGAGGTCACTGAATGTATCGTTCTAATGTGCTGGTTTGCGGCGGTACCGGTTGTACCTCATCGCACAGCTTGCTGATCGCCGAGAAGCTCAAGGAAGAGCTCAAGGCGAAGGGTCTTGACAAGGAAGTCAACGTCATCACCACCGGATGCTTCGGTCTTTGCGCCTTAGGTCCCATCATGGTCGTCTATCCCGAAGGCTCCTTCTACTCGATGGTCAAGGTCGAGGATGTTCCCGAGATCGTAGAGGAGCATCTGAACAAGGGTCGTATCGTCACCCGCCTGCTCTATCAGGAGACCGTCGAAAACGACACCATCAAATCACTCAACAAAACCGCTTTCTATGAGAAGCAGCATCGTGTTGCTCTGAGAAACTGCGGCGTCATCGATCCCGAGAAGATCGACGACTATATCGCCAACGACGGTTATGCCGCTCTTGGTAAGGTTCTGACCGAGATGACTCCCGAGCAGGTCATCCAGACCATGCTCGACTCCGGTCTGCGCGGCAGAGGCGGCGCGGGCTTCCCCACCGGTCTGAAGTGGAAATTTGCCGCGGGCAACGACGCGGATCAGAAGTACGTTTGCTGTAACGCCGACGAGGGTGACCCCGGCGCGTTCATGGATCGTTCCGTACTCGAGGGCGATCCCCACGTTGTACTCGAAGCGATGGCGATCGCCGGCTATGCGATCGGCGCTTCTCAGGGCTACATCTACGTTCGTGCAGAGTATCCCATCGCTGTCAAGAGATTGCAGATCGCGATCGATCAGGCGCATGAATACGGCCTCCTCGGCGAGGACATCTTCGGCACGGGCTTCAACTTCGATATCAAGCTCCGTCTCGGCGCAGGCGCGTTCGTCTGCGGTGAGGAAACCGCTCTGATGACCTCCATCGAGGGCAAGCGCGGCGAGCCTCGTCCCCGTCCTCCGTTCCCGGCGGTCAAGGGTCTGTACAGAAAGCCCACCATCCTCAACAACGTTGAGACCTACGCGAACATCCCCCAGATCATCTTGAAGGGCGCTGACTGGTTCGCTTCCATGGGTACCGAGAAATCCAAGGGTACCAAGGTATTCGCGCTGGGCGGCAAGATCAACCACACCGGTCTGGTCGAAGTCCCCATGGGTACCACACTCCGCACCATCGTCGAAGAGATCGGCGGCGGTATCCCCAACGGCAAGAAGTTCAAGGCAGCTCAGACAGGCGGCCCCTCCGGCGGCTGTATCCCGGCTGAACACCTCGATGTTCCGATCGACTACGACAACCTGATTGCCATCGGCTCTATGATGGGCTCCGGCGGTCTGATCGTCATGGACGAGGACAACTGTATGGTCGATATCGCGAAGTTCTTCCTCGAGTTCACCGTTGACGAGAGCTGCGGTAAGTGTACTCCCTGCCGTATCGGTACCAAGCGTCTGCTCGAGATGCTCGACAAGATCACCAAGGGTCAGGGCACCATGGAGATGCTCGACGAGATGGAGGATCTGTGCAACTACATCAAGGCGAACTCCCTGTGCGGTCTGGGTCAGACAGCGCCGAACCCGGTTCTCTCTACCCTGCGCTATTTCAAGGACGAGTATATCGCCCACGTCGTCGATCACAAGTGTCCCGCCGGCGTATGTAAAGACCTGCTTGAGTTCAGGATCGAGAAGGACAAGTGCTTCGGCTGCGGTATGTGCGCGAAGAAGTGCCCGGTAGGCGCGATCACCGTCACCGATTACACCGCTCCCGGCAAGAAGAAGCCCGCTTACGAGATCGACACCACCAAGTGCATCAAGTGCGGCGCTTGTATCGCAACCTGCAAATTCAACGCAGTTTTTAAAGGCTAAGGGAAAGGAGAACCAAACACATGGAAATGCTTAACATCAAGATCAACGGCAAGGATTATACCGTTGAAAAGAATACCACTATTCTGGAAGCGTGCCACAAGTTCGGTATCAAGATCCCGACCCTGTGCTATCTGAAGGATATCAACGAGATCGGCGCCTGCCGTATGTGCCTTTGCGAGGTCAAGGGCGCGCGTTCACTGGTCGCAGCCTGCGTCTACCCCATCGACCGTGAGGGCACCGAGATCTTTACCAACACCCCCGAGATCCGCAAGAACCGCAAGACGACCCTCGAGCTTCTGCTCTCCAACCACGACAAAAAGTGTCTGTCCTGCCCGCGTTCCGACAACTGCGAGCTGCAGCAGCTCTGCCTCGAGTACGGTGTTGACGAAGTCAAATTCCAGGGCGAAGAGACTCACTATGACGAGGATCTCTCTACCCTCCACCTCGTACGCAACAACAACAAGTGCATCCTGTGCCGCCGCTGCGTAGCCGCTTGTAAAGAGCAGTATGTCGGCGTTATCGGCGCGAATAACCGCGGCTTTGATTCCGAGATCGGCTGCGCGTTCAACAAGAAGCTCGCCGACGTAAGCTGTGTCAGCTGCGGTCAGTGTACCGTCGTCTGCCCCACCGGCGCGCTGGTTGAAAAGGACAACACCGCTGAGGTATTCGCGGCGATCGCGGATCCGACCAAGCACGTTGTCGTCCACACCGCTCCGTCCATCCGCGCGACCCTCGGCGAATGCTTCGGTATGCCGATCGGCACGCTCGTCACCGGCAAGATGGTGACCGCGCTGCAAATGTTGGGCTTCGACAAGGTATTCGACACTAACTTCGGCGCCGACCTCACCATCATGGAAGAGGGCACCGAGTTCATCGACCGCGTCAAGAACGGCGGCGTTCTCCCGATGATCACCTCCTGCTCACCCGGCTGGGTCAAGTTCTGTGAGCATTACTATCCCGACCTCATCCCCCATCTCTCCACCTGCAAATCTCCCCAGCAGATGCAGGGCGCGATGATCAAGTCCTACTACGCCGAGAAGGCGGGCATCGATCCCAAGGACATCGTTGTCGTATCGGTCATGCCGTGCGTCGCGAAGAAGTTTGAGATCACCCGTGACGACCAGGGTCACGACGGTATGCAGGACAACGACATCTCCATCTCCACCAGAGAGCTTGCGAAGATGATCAAGACCGCGGGTATCCAGTTCACCGACCTGCCCGACGGCGAGTTTGACAGCCTGATGGGTATCGGCTCCGGCGCGGGCACCATCTTCGGCGCTACCGGCGGCGTTATGGAAGCGGCTCTGAGAACCGTTGCCGACGTTCTGACCGGCGAGGATCTCAAGCAGATCGACTACAAAGAGGTTCGCGGTACCGACGGTATCAAGGAAGCGACCTACGATGTAGCGGGTATGCAGGTCAAGGTCGCAGTCGCGTCCGGCCTCAAGAATGCCGCTCAGATCCTCGATAAGATCCGCGCGGGCGAGGCTGACTATCAGTTCATCGAGATCATGTGCTGTCCCGGCGGCTGTGTCAACGGCGGCGGTCAGCCCATCCAGCCCGGTCACGTTCGCAACTTCGTTGACCTCAAGGCGCTCAGAGCGAAGGCTCTGTATCAGGATGACCTCGGTCTGCCCCAGAGAAAGTCGCACGATAACCCCGAGATCAAGCAGATCTATGCGGATTATCTCGGCGAGCCCGGCTCTCATCTGGCACACGAGCTTCTCCACACCTCTTACGTCAAGAGAAACAAATATTAATATCGTAGCGAAACGATCAACCGCCCGAGGGAAACCCCGGGCGGTTTTTTGTGCGAATAATAGATGATGAGGAATTGAGGTGCTGTCCGAGAATCGGAGCGGAACGCGAACGATAAACGGCTAACAGCACCCATGCAAGGCTCTCCCAAGAAGCGGAGTGCTTGCACGAACGCTGATTGGTTGAGAGCTACTGCGAGGAATTAAGAATGAGGAATTAGGAATTAATTTGTAGGGACGACCATCGGTCGTCCGAAACCTTGCTGGAACATCGACGTAACGGACGAGCACTGCTCGTCCCTACGATAAACATCTGATTCCATCTACAAGGACGCTCGTGACGCTGAAATCAGCGCCACTGAGGGACGCCGAAAAGAGCGTCCTGAGCGTCCTGAGCGTCCGCGATTTCTATCCTGTACCGTCATTTCCCGATATTTTTTTCAAGGTTGCATAAAACTATGCAACTTTTTGTTTTTTCTCGGCATGGTTGAGAGGGAGTGATCCCTCCGAAAATGAAATAAGGAGGGATACCATGTATTCCGAAAATGCTATTCCCGAAGCACGGGAACGCCTCAAGGCGATCAACTGTGTCGATCTGATCGATACACGTTATGACAGGATCGACTGGATCGTGGAGAGCTTACTCAAGCCCGGTTTGTCTGTTTTGGCGGGAGCGCCTAAGATCGGCAAAGCATGGATGGTGCTGCAGCTATGTATGTGCGTCGCTAAAGGC
>OMTA01000144.1:0-7316 GCA_900313895.1 uncultured Eubacteriales bacterium
CGAGGCTCTTGATCCAGTAGTAGCCGCGGTGGGTGCCCCAGTTTTCGTCAAAGCGGAGAATCCCGGACAACTCCTTGCTCAGCTCGATGTCGGGCTTGATAACGGAATAGTAGATGACCGCGCCGATCGCGGTGAGAATGCCGCATACCGTCAATACGCTGAAAAGGATGACCAAAGTCTTTTTCGGATAATGCGGCGAGAGCTTCTTTTCAAAGACCTGCATGACGATGAACAGCACGGCGCATACCGCAAGCGGGACATACATGATCCTGCCGTAGATCAGGTGCGCCTGCATGAACTCGAAGCCCTTGCTGATATCGCCCATCAAGTGTGAGAACAGTCGGAGCAGTTTAACAGAAGCAAACAGGATCGTCAGGGCTAAGAAGTACCATTTGAGCGAGTTGTAGGCGCGTGCCGAAAAGATCGCCATCACCGCGATGATGACGAACAGCCCGAGGATGCCCGAGGTGGAATCGGCGCACAAAAGTCCGCAGTAGGAAAACGCCGTCGCGATGCCGCTGAGGATCTTCATATAGCGCTTGTCGATCAGCACAAAGCTCATCACGGCGATCGGAAGCGACATACACAGGAACGCGGAGATCAGGTTCTTGTTGCCGATGGTGCTGCCAAAATTGAGTACGACATTGACGTTGGCCTCTGTGCCGTCAAAGAGCTTCCACAGGTCGACATAGCCGTTGTAGATGCCGAGGAGATCGATATAGAAGAAGTTGAGAATCGCGAGGAAAGCGATCACGGATGAGGTGATAAGGAAAATCGCGATGACGTATTCCTTGAAGGAATAGCGTCGAGTGATGACCAGATAAACCAACAAATAGACCAGAAGCAGGATCAGCCCGTTGTTGCGACCAAGTCCGTTGGGATATTCGCCGAGAAGGGATGGCAGCTTGTAGTCGGACAGCAGCGTGGAGATCGCCGCGAATCCGAAAAAGCACAGAAAAGAGATGTCCGCGCAGGTCATCGGCAAAAAGCGCAGGGATGCTTTCTGGTGACGCTTTTCTTCCATGTAATCCATTATCGATACGATGACGACCGAGACGATCAATGCCCCGGACAGGATCAGATAGAGGTGATACTTATCGGTGCGCGCATGGGCAAATTGCGCGGTCAGGAATAGGGGAAAGAAGCTGAACATCAGTATCAGGTAGACGCTGATAAGGAAGCTCGGCATCGTGCTTGGACGATAGGGTTTATTCTTTTGTTGTTCTTGGTTAGCCATATCAATGATCCTTTTATCAATCTTTTCTCATTGTAAATCAAATCGTCGGCGGTGTCAATAAGCGGGATCGCTGTTGACATGAGATACAACTTGTGTTATAATATAACAAGTGTTATATAAAGGAGAGATAGTATGCCTCCGTCAATCAGGATCACGCGTGACGCGATCATATCCGGCGCGGTGGATTTAGTACGAAAACAGGGGATAGACGAACTGACGACGCGGTCGCTCGCAAAACAGCTCAATTGTTCGACCCAGCCGATCTTTTCGAATTTTCCGAATATGGAATCGCTCAAAAAGATCGTTTTTGACAAGGCTTATGAGCTGTATGCCGAGCGGACCTTTGCGTCGATGCAGTCCGGAAAATACCCGCCCTATAAGGCGAGCGGCATGGCGTATATCGAGTTTGCGGTCGAAGAGCCGCAGTTGTTCAAGCTGCTCTATATGCGCGACCGTACCGGCAAAGAAAAGAATGATGATACCGCCGAAAGCGAAAAGATCATCGCCGTGATGCGGGAAAGAAACGGTCTGTCATACGATCAGGCACGGCAGTTACATACTGTGCTGTGGGTGCTGGTACACGGACTTGCCGTCATGTATGCGACGGGTTTTCAAGAATACAAAGCAGAAGAAGCGAGCGAAATACTGACGGATGCTTACCTCGGGTTACTCGGTCGCTTTCAGAATAAGGAAGGAGTGGTCAAATGACTGAAATCAAGCTGTCGTCATTGACAAAACGCTACAAAGACATTACCGCAGTCGACTCGCTCAGCCTTGAGATCGAAAAAGGCGAGCTGTTCGGACTGCTCGGCGTGAACGGCGCCGGAAAAACAACGACCATTAAGATGCTGTCTACCCTGACTGCGCCCACCTCGGGCGACGCAGAGATCGCCGGGTTCAGCATCCTCGGCGATAAGCAGAAGATCCGCGAGCGGATCGCGATCTCTCCGCAGGAGACCGCTGTCGCCGAAAACCTCACTGCCCGCGAGAACCTCAAGATGATGGCGGGTATCTACGGCATGGATAAGGACGCCGCCGAGAAGAAGATCGTCGAGCTGCGCGACGCGCTGAGCCTCGGTAAAGTTATGGATAAGCGGCTCAAGAAGCTCTCCGGCGGCTACAAGCGCAGGGTCTCGATCGCGATGGCGCTGATCAATTCGCCGAGCGTACTGTTCCTCGACGAGCCGACCCTCGGTTTGGATGTGATTGCAAGAGCGGAACTGTGGGACGCGATCAAGGCGATCAAGGGCGAGCTGACCATCATCCTGACCACCCATTATCTGGAAGAGGCGCAGGAGATGTGCGACCGCCTCGCCGTGATGAAGGACGGCAGGCTGATCACCGTCGGCACGGCGGATGAGATCATGAAAGAAGCGGGTGTTGACGACTTTGAGACCGCCTTTGTTAAACTGGTAAAGGAGGGACGCTCATGAGATGGTTGGCGTTTACGAAGCGTACCGCCAAGGAAATCATCCTCGACCCGCTGACCATCGCGTTCGGTCTGGGGATGCCGGTGGCGTTGTTGTTGCTCTTGTCCGCAATCAACAGCGGAATCCCTGAGGGCCACGGTCCCGATAACTTCAAGATCGAGAATCTGACGCCTGGAATCAACGTTTTTGCGATGTCGTTCCTCACCCTGATGGCAGGTCTGTTGCTCTCTAAGGACAGAGGTTCGTCGCTCTTACAGCGCTTGCTGACGACCCCGTTGACCGCGGTAGATTACATCGTCGGCTATATGCTTCCGCTGATCCCGATCGCGTTATTGCAGGGCATCGTTTGTTACGGATTCGCCATGATCCTCGGACTGCCCTTCACCGTGAATATCTTTTCGGCGATCCTGATCTCTATGATCCCCGCGCTGTTGTTCACATCGCTGGGACTGCTGCTCGGCACGATCCTCAACGAAAAGCAGGTCGGTGGTATCTGCGGCGCATTGGTCACGAACCTGACCGCATGGACGTCCGGCGCATGGTTCAGCCTCGATATGGTAGGCGGTGCGTTCAAGACGATCGGTCAGATCCTGCCTTTTTACCATGCGGTAGAAATGCAGAAGGCGATCCTGCACGGCGAATACAGCGGGATCTTTACCGAGAGTCATCTCTGGGTAGTGCTGGGCTATACCATCGTCCTCTATGTGCTGTCTGTTATTCTGTTTACGTCCAAAATGCACGAGAAATAATGTATAATATATCAAACACGGCTGCTCCGAAAGGAACAGCCGTGTTGTATTATGTGGTTTTTTGTTTGATCAAACGGACGGAATTCAGTACGCACAACAGACATACGCCGGTATCCGCGACGACTGCCAACCACAGAGGCGCGATACCGAATGCCGCGAGGGTGATGACCAGCACTTTGATCAGCAGTGAGAAGGCGATATTCAATCCCACGGTAGCCATCGTCCTGCGACAGATCCGGATGGCTTTGGGCAGGGCAGAGAGGTTCTCGGCAGAAAGTACCATGTCGGCGGATTCGATCGCAGCGTCGGAGCCGAGTCCCATCGCGATACCGCAGTCGGAGCGGGTGAGGACAGGCGCGTCGTTGATGCCGTCGCCGACAAAACAGCATGAGCCGTTTCCTTTGATCAGCTGATCGACACAGCTTACCTTATCCTCGGGGAGCAGTTCACTGTAGACCTCTGTGATATCCAGCTGATCGGCGACGTTCCGACAGGCGGATTCTTTGTCGCCCGACAGCATAACAGATTGGTTAACGCCGAGGCTTTTCAGCTCCGCGATCACAGATCCCGCTTCCTTGCGAGGCTGCTCGGCGACGGTGATCAGTCCGATGACGTCGTCGTTTTTCATGACCGCAGTCCCGTTTTTGCCCTCCGCCTTGACAACCGAGTAGGTGTCGGTACCGTCGGATGCTAAAACGCCCTTAGCGGAGATCTCTGTATGATCTTTTAATTCTAAATTCGAAATATAATGTTCGTTGGCATAATTTCTGATCGCCGCCGCGATCGGATGCGCAGAGTGGGCTTCTACACTTGCGGCTATCTGTAATATTTCTTCTACAGAATAATGACTGGTCGATTTAATTTCTTTTACAGAAATATGATGATCGGTCAGTGTTCCGGTCTTATCGAACGCAAAGCATTTTGCTTCGGCCAGGGTCTCGACAAATCTGCCGCCCTTGATCAGTACGCCTGCTTTGGAAGCCGCGCCGATGCCGGCAAAATAGGCGAGAGGTACGGAGATGACGATCGAGCAGGGGCAGGACGCTACCAGACATACCAGTGCGCGGTGAATCCAGGTTGCCCAGTCACCGGTGATGAGCGACGGGATCACGGCGATCAGCACGCCGATCAGGATCACGACAGGGGTGTAGACGCGCGCGAAACGCGAGATCAGCTTTTCGCCGTCGCCCTCGGCATATGCCTTTGTGGTTTTCATCCTGACGGTACGGTCGTTGTTCATCATACCGCTGAGTAATTCCGTACCCGCGGTGATCTCAACCGGCGCGGATTCACCGGTCAGAGAGGATGCGTCAACGGTCGTGTTGCCTTCGATGACAACGCCGTCGAGCGGAACGCGCGTATGCGGCGGGATCTCGAGGATCGTACCGATCTTGACGTCCTTAGCCGGAACATCGATGGTTGTATTTCCGTTGACAACATAGGCGGTATCGGGGCGGATGTCTGCCAGCTTGCGGATATCGCGGCGTGATTTTTCGACCGCTTTGTCCTCGAGAAGCTCGCCGATTCCGAACAGCACGGTGACTGCCGCGGCTTCGACAAATTCGCCCAGCACCATCGCGGCGACAACAGCGACGGTCATGAGGGTCGTTTCATCGATGCGGCGTTTCATGACGGATTTCACGCCCTCGATCACCACATCATATCCGGAGAGGATCGCTGAGATCACGGAGAGAATCGCGCAGATGATCTCGTTGCCCTCGAAGAAATGCAGGATAAACGCGACGATAAACAGTCCCGCGGCGATGATGAGCAGGATGATCTTCAGCTTTCCGACTTCTTCTTCGCCCTCATCTTCCTCGACTTCATCGGCGGATCTGACGGTCACGCCGTCCTCGATGCTGTCGACAAGTGACTGGATATCGCTGGTTATATTTCTTTTATCGCAATTTAATGATAATTCTTTTGTCACGAAGGAGAATCTGACATCGCTGTATTGAGGCGTATCGATCAACTTTTGTTCGATCTTTGCGGCACAGTGGGCGCAGTTGAGTCCTTCCAAAACCAGTTCGTGTTTCATAAACTCACACCATCTTTCATGATCGTATATCGTCGATCATCATTCTAATATATGCTCAAGACCCATTTCAAAGATTTTTTGAATATGTTCATCCTCGAGCGAATAGTAGCTCTGTTTTCCGTCACGGCGTACTTTGACGAGGTTTTCCTGTCTGAGCACGCGCAACTGATGAGAAATAGTACTCTGTTCCATACCGACGATATCGGCGATGCAACAGACGTTCAACTCCTGCTCGAACAGCGCGCACATGATGCGGATACGGGTGGAATCGCCGAACACCTTGAAAAAGTCAGCCAACTCAAACAGGGTATCGGTATCGGGCATCTTTGCCTTTGTATTTTCTACTACGGATTGGTGGTCGTGCATATCTAACCCTCCGATCAATTTGAACAAGTGAACATATGAACAATCATTCATATGTTACTATTATCATAGTACATCCTATGCCATATGTCAATAGGAAAGCATTGAAAAAATTGATGATTAGGTATATAATACATTTTGTAACGGTTGGAGGAAGACTATGAAAAAACATCAAACTGCTGTCATTTTTGATATGGACGGCGTGATCTTTGATTCCGAGCAGGCGTATATCGATATATATCGCGAGCTGCTTGAGCGTGACGGTATCACCTTTATTGAGCAGGCGTGTATCGACGCGATCGGCGCGAATTGGCTGAGGACCAGAGAAATCTGGCGCGAGTATTACGGCGACGCGTTCGACTTTGAACCGTATCACACCGAGGCGCGGGAGATCCTCAGGTCGAAGAGCTTTCCGATCAAGCCCTATGTGCATGAGATCTTCGCATATCTGAAAGAGAAAAAGATCCCGATCGCGCTGGCGTCATCTACGCGTAAGGAAAGCGTGATGCGGATGCTCTCGGAGGCGAATTTGACAGGATACTTTCATGCAATCATCTGCGGCGATATGGTCAGCCACAGTAAACCGCATCCCGAGATCTTTTTGACCGCGGCTGAAGCTCATAACGCCGGGATGCGACCGATCATGGTGCCGGATATCCTGCAGCCGGATGATGAGATCAAAGGAATGACGGAGATCGTCGTGCCGGATCTGCATGAAGTGGTTTTGTATTTAGATAAGGTTATTGATTTTGAAGAGGTGTAATGATGTACGAACTTGATTATTTACCGCGTTTTCGCGAGAGCGAGGCGGACGGTTTGGTTTCCACAAAGGGATATTTCTACTACTTTCAGGATATCGCCGCTGGGTTGTATCATGAGATGGGGAAGGGCAATAACAAATTGCCGCAGAAATACGGCGTGTCGTGGGTCTACTCCAAGTACAAGCTGAAGATCTATGATAAAACCGATTTTGATCACCTGATCCATATCGCGACGTGGGTATCCAAGCTCGACGCGGTGCGGTCGCTTCAGGAGATGCGAATCACACGGGGAGGTGATCTTCTGTGTGAAGGGCGCCTGGAGAGCTGTGTTGTTGATATGCAGGCGAAGAAGATCGAACGCCTTGCGCGTATCGAGCTGCCGGATGACCTCGCCGAGGGGAATCCGACGTCTGTCGAACCCTTTGTGCGACGTCTCAAGCCCTCCGAGAATATCGCATATCGCTATACCCACACGATCGAGTATACCGATATCGATCTGAGCCGCCATATGAACAACCTGCATTATATCGATATGTTCATGAACGCCTTTGATCTCGATTTCTATGATCGCTGTTTCATTACCGATTTTGAGATCCACTACATCCAACAGGCGTATTATCATGAGGAGCTGCGGATCTTTGTTGAGCAGAACGACAACGAGTATCGCCTTTTTGCGTTCAATAAGGACGACGCTGTCGCCGCCGCCTGTGTGATCAAGGTCAGAGAATATGAAGTGAA
>OMTA01000144.1:7356-7922 GCA_900313895.1 uncultured Eubacteriales bacterium
CCGCCTCGGTTTGATCCGAAGCGGTGGGGATTTATGCTGAGATTATGAATTAGTGAAAACTGACATGATTACAGCCAGTGCATGGTGTCTTCATAAACGTTGATGTAATCCTGCGCGCTGCGTTCCCAGCTGTTGTCGCTCATCATCGCGCGCCACATCAGCTGATGCCAGCCTTCGTTGTCATAGATACCCGCGAGGGCACGCTTGACAGCGTTGCACATATCGGCGATATCGTAGTTTCTGAAGGTGAAGCCGTTGCCGTAGTTATCGGCGCTGTCAAAGACGCTGTCCTTCAGACCGCCGACCTCGCGTACGACCGGAATGGTACCGTAGCGCAGCGCGATCATCTGGGAAAGACCGCAGGGCTCTTGCTTTGAGGGCATCAGGAAGATGTCCGCGCCGGAATAGATCTTACGCGCAAGCTCGGGAACAAAGCCGTGGCAGGTGCAGACGCGGCCCGGATAGAACCACTGCATATCGCGGAAGAAGTTCTCGTATTCCTCATCGCCGGAGCCGAGGATGACGAACTGCATCTTGTTGTTGTTGAGAAGATCCGGCAGACCGCC
>OMTA01000100.1 GCA_900313895.1 uncultured Eubacteriales bacterium
ACAGCCTCGTCTTCTTTGAGATCAAGAAGAAGTACAAGGGCGTTGTCTACAAGCGCAGGATCTCGATGACCCGCGACGACGCCTACCGCTACATCCAGTCCGGCGAGCTGCCCGCGGATCTGGTCGGCAACATCCCGGTCGAGATCGACTACATGATCCGCCGCTATCGCCTTTTCCCCAAGGCTTACATCGGCTATCACCGTATCGCGCTGGTCGGCAACAACGACCCGCAGCTGAGGATCACCTTTGACAGCGAGATCACCTCGCGGTACAACGACATCCGCCTTGAGAGCGAAGCCGAGGGTGAACAGCTCCTGCCGGAGAACGCCCATTTGATGGAGATCAAGATCCCCGGCGCGATGCCGCTGTGGCTGGCGCATATCCTCTCCGAAAAGAGCATCTATCCGCAGAGCTTCTCGAAATTCGGTACGGCGCACATCCGCAGAAAACAGCAGTTCCTCTACAATCAGAAGCACTACAAAAAAGCGGCGGGCTTCTGAAGGGACCGCGAAAAAAGCCGCGTAAAGCATACGATCACCGGATACATCGATTTTCGGCTGATCAAACAAAGTAATCATGCGGACGATCCATGATCGTCCCTACAATAAATCAATCACGGAGGATGAACACTATGACCTTTGAAAGTATTATCATCTCGGGCGAGAGCCTGACCTTAGCAAGCGGCGCGATCATCACAGGAGTCGCGCTGGTACTCGGAATCATTTCCGCCCTTGTATATATGTTCAAGAGCTACTGCTCCAAAAACTTTGCGGTAACGCTCGCGCTGCTGCCGCCGATCGTCGCGATGCTGATCATCATGGTCAACGGCAACCTCGGCACCGGTATCGCCGTCGTCGGCGTCTTCTCGCTGGTACGCTTCCGCTCTCAGCCCGGCAACTCGCGCGAGATCCTCGCGATCATGCTGTCTATGGCGATCGGACTTGCCTGCGGCACCGGCTACGTCACCTTTGCGGCGTTCGGCGCGATCGCGATCTGCGTGATCTGGCTGATCCTCTTCTCCTCTCCCTTCGGCAGTACCGCAAAAAAAGAGCTGAAGATCGATATCCCCGAAAACCTCGACTACAACGGTATGTTCGACGACATCTTCAACGAGTTCACCACCCGTCAGGAGCTGGTCGCCGTCAAGACCGTCCAGATGGGCAGCGTCTATGAGCTGCGCTATCAGGTCACGTTCAAGCGCGGCAAGAGCGAGAAGGATTTTCTCGACGCGCTGAGAGCCCGCAACGGTAATCTGCCCCTGCAGATCGGCAGGGTCGCTACCGATACCGAGCTTTGACCAAACAGAGTTCTTCTTCATTTAATGCTCCTTGTAAAAAGCCCGCAGATGGTTGACGCCATCTGCGGGCTTCCCCTTTATCGGGATATACTTATTTTGTTTTCTTCCAGATCCGTTCTCCGACGTAGGTCGTCTTGAGATCCGCGATCTGCATCTGGATACAGGTCGCGTCGAATATGGTCACTCCGCTGTCGCAGTCGGCGTCCGCGGCGATACGGTCAAACTTCGTCTCGGGGATGGAGGCAATGGTGCGCTGGATGATGGTCGCGTCCATGACGGAAAGCTCGTCGTCGCTGTCGGCGTCGCCGATGATATAGGAGCTGAGGTCCTCGGTGAAATAGCCGTTGAGCCATGCGCCGCGGTCGTTACACCAGCTTTTTAAGGTGGCGAGGTTCTCTGTATAGATGTGGGACGGTCTGCGGTTGAACGCCGGAAAGTAGGCGTAGGTATGCCATGCCGCTCCGGTGGCGGAAAAGTTTCGCTCGATCGGCCCTGAGTAGGTTTCGACTAAGGTATCGACAAGTCCGCCGTCGGCGCCGATGCTCTCGAAATACGGCTGATACTGCTGATAGGTCGCGCGAACCTTGGTGAAGAACCAATCGTACCCGCTGAGGTATTTGTAGAGGTGCATCCCGGCGCAGTATACATCCTCGGTCTTGGCGCCCGTGATGTATTTTTCGCAATAGGGATCTTCGTTGCCCATCGAGAGGTCATAGTCCCACGCGGGCCCCGCGTAAAGCTTGCCGTCCTTGTAGTAGAAGAAAACGGAGCTGTAGTCAAAATCGACGGGCTTGATGAACTCGTTCATCACATAGTATTTGACAAAGGAATCGACGTCGATCTTCTTGTCGATTGCGGCGCGGTCTCCCGACTTGAGGGTCGCGATGATATCGTCCATCGTGCGTTGGATATAGGCGAGCTGTTCGTCGGTGGGGGCTTCCGGCTCGTCGCAGACAAATCGGATGCCGTTGGTTCTAAAATAGGTCGCGTCCGCTTCGACGCGGTTATACTCGCGCTCGATGAGAAAATCCTTCATACCGCCGTTCGATTCGATATCGATATCGACGCGGGTCTTGCCCTCCTGCACCGGCTCGATCAGGTTGTAGCATCCTCTGAAATTTCCGTCCATCCAAACCTCGACGACGCGCTGCATGGAGGTATAGGGAAGCGCCATCTCCGCGGCGGTGTTGATCCCGATATAGTTGCGCAGCAGGGTCGGGTCAAACATATTCGCGAGCAGCGCCCATTTCTTCGCCTTGCCCATGCCGAGGACATCCTGCTTTGAGGTGAATTTGACGGTATAGGGCTTTTTCGCGGGGCCGGATGTGCTGTTGCCGCGCACCTTGACCTGCGCGGTACCGGTCAGCTCTGTGCCGTCGGTATCGGTGATCGTCACCGTCGCGTCAACATAACCGTCGGCTTTTTTGAGCGACAGCCCGACGTTGTCGTTTGTCACGATCCTGACCGCAGGCACCTCGGGCAACGCTTCCTCCTGCGCCTGAGTCGGGCTTTGGGTCTCGTTTTCGGAGTCCTGTGCAAATGTTGTCAGCCCGCCGAACGCCGAAAACAGCGTCAGCAAACACAGGAATAAGGCAAATCCTTTTTTCATGGCAGTTCCCTCCGTATCGTTATTCATGCTAATACTAGCCTGTCGCGGGGGAAAAGGCAACCTTTACGACAATATCGTAAACCCGAAATACAAAAAAGTAACCCGCCCAAAACGGACGGGTCACAGATGTTTTTTGATTAAGCCTTGCCGATAGAGCCGAAGATCTCCATCTTCTCTTTGACCTTAGCCTTGATCGCCTCGGTACCGGGAGCGAGGAGCTTTCTGGGGTCGAAGCCCTTGCCCTGCTTGTCCTTGCCCGCCTCGATATAAGCGCGGGTAGCCTCAGCGAATACGAGCTGGCACTCGGTGTTGACGTTGATCTTGGAAACGCCCAGAGAGATCGCCTTCTTGATCATGTCGTCCGGGATACCGGTACCGCCGTGGAGTACGAGCGGCATAGCGCCGGTCTTAGCCTGGATCGCGTCGAGTGTTTCGAAGCTGAGTCCCGGCCAGTTCTCGGGATATACGCCGTGGATGTTGCCGATACCGGCAGCCAGCATGGTAACGCCGAGATCCGCGATCATCTTGCACTCGTCGGGATCGGCGCACTCGCCCATACCGACAACGCCGTCTTCCTCGCCGCCGATGGAACCGACCTCTGCCTCGATAGACAGACCCAGCTCATTACAGATACCGACCAGTTCCTTGGTCTTTTCAAAGTTTTCTTCGATCGGATAATGAGAGCCGTCGAACATGATGGACGAGAAGCCCGCTTCGATGCACTTCTTAGCGCCTTCATAGGAGCCGTGATCGAGGTGGAGCGCTACGGGAACGGTGATGCCCAGCTCTTCGATCATACCCTTGACCATACCGACGACGGTCTTGTAGCCGCACATATACTTGCCGGCGCCCTCGGAAACACCGAGGATAACGGGGGACTTGAGCTCCTCTGCGGTGAGCAGGATCGCTTTTGTCCACTCAAGGTTGTTGATGTTGAACTGACCGACTGCATAGTGGCCGGCCTTTGCCTTTGTCAGCATTTCTTTCGCGTTAACTAATGGCATAATAATACCTCCTGAAACAGTATTTCAAATGAAATTGTATTCATCCGCATATATTATACCATCGAATCTATTTGGGCGCAATACACAAAAAGAAAATAAAGTCGCTTTTATCAAGATTATTTCACTTGCGTTATAGGGCGGTTCGTATTATAATAGATGTGTATGGGCAAAAGCCCGATCACTTTTCAAAGGAGTGTGACCTATGCCTTTTATCAACGCAAAGTTTTCCGCGCCCGTCAGCCGTGAGAAGGAATATGAGATCAAATCCGCTCTCGGCGAGGCGATCACCCTGCTCGGCAAATCCGAGCGCTATCTGATGGTTCAGATACAGGATAACTGCCGGATGTATTTCGGCGGCGAAAACGACAAGCCGATGGCGTTCTTTGACGTATCGCTGCTCCACTCTGCTTCCCGCGCTTCCTATGAGAAGCTGACGGAGCGCCTGTGCGGGATAGCCGAGGAATACATGGGCGTCGACGGCGACCGTGTTTATG
This sequence comes from uncultured Eubacteriales bacterium, assembly GCA_900313895.1. Lineage (GTDB taxonomy): Bacteria > Bacillota > Clostridia > Oscillospirales > Acutalibacteraceae > Ruminococcoides. Next base: position 4,405 of record OMTA01000100.1, read on the forward strand.
TCAAATTTGAGGAAACCGAAAACTGGGGATATAACAGTTTTATGTTCTGATAAAGGGAGGGATTCCCGCGACCGATCCTATCGGGACGTCGGGGCGCCGTCCCCTACAGGGAGATCATTATGAAAAGCTATCGCAAGGAGCTGTGGTTCAATATCCCGCAGCGCAGGAAAATCGTCAACATCACCCGCGAGGTCCAGTCCGCGATCGATGAGAGCGGGATCAAAGAAGGTCTTGTACTGGTCAACGCGATGAACATCACCGCGTCCGTTTTCATCAACGACGACGAGCCGGGGTTGCATCGGGACTATGAGAACTGGCTTGAAAAGCTCGCGCCCGAAAAGCCCTACAGTCAGTATCACCACAACGGCTTTGAGGACAACGCCGACGCGCATTTGAAGCGCACCGTCATGGGTCGCGAGGTCGTCTGCGCGATCACCGACGGTCAGCTTGACTTCGGCACATGGGAACAGATCTTCTACTATGAGCTGGACGGCAAGCGCAATAAACACGCGCTGATCAAGATCATCGGCGAATAGTTATTAGTTATAAGTTGTTAGTTAATGTAATGCCTGCGGCGCTATCGGGCGACCTGCGGTCGCAACCATAACTACCGACTAATAACTACCAACTACCAACTAAATACCGGAGGTATTTGAATATGAAAATCGTTGTATTAGCCGGAGGGATCTCCTCCGAGAGAGATGTGTCGATCCTCTCAGGCTCCAAGATCGCTCAGGCGCTGCGATCAAAAGGCCACAAGGTCGTGACCATCGACCCGTATATGGGCTATGAAAAGCCGCTCGAGAGCATCGACAGCTTATTTGAAAACAACTACGACTTTACCGATAACGCGGTCATCGAAAAAGAAGCGCCCGACATTGAGGCGGTCAAGAAGAGCCGCAAGAATCGTTCCGACGCCTACTTCGGCGACCACGTGCTGGATATCTGCCGCGCGGCGGACATCACCTTCCTCGGGCTGCACGGCGGCGAGGGCGAGGACGGTTCCGTTCAGGCGGTGCTGAAAATGAACGGCATCCGCTACACGGGATCGGATATGCTGGGCGCGGCGATCGCCATGCACAAGGGCGTCACAAAGGGGATCTTTATGAATTCCAACGTCCCCACCCCCAAGAGCAAGCTATACAAGCGCGACTTCATGGGAAAAGGATATCTGGATAGCTGGACGTACTTCCCCTGCGTCGTTAAGCCCTGCTCGGCGGGATCCTCCGTCGGCGTTCAGATCGTCAACGATCGCGACGGACTTGTCGCGGCGGTCGGCGCGGCGTTTCGCTATGACGACGACGTACTGGTTGAGGAATACATCAAGGGTCGCGAGTTCTCCGTCGGCATCCTCGGCGGCAAGGCGCTGCCGGTCATCGCATCCCGAAAAGCGGATGGTATGACTATGAGAACAAATACCAGGAGGGTGCGACCGATGAGGTCTGCCCCGCCGATCTTGATCCCGTGATCGCGGAGAAAATGCAGTGCGAGGCGGAGCACGCCTTTGAGGTGCTGCGGCTCAAGGTCTACGGCAGAGTCGATTTTCTGCTCGACAGGCGCAACAACTTCTACTGTCTGGAAGCCAACACCCTGCCCGGCATGACGCCGATGTCGCTGCTCCCGCAGGAGGCCGCTGCGGCGGGGATCGACTACCCCTCGCTGTGCGAAAAGATCATCGAGCTGTCATTAAACAAATAATCGGGTGTGGGCAGCGCCCGCCTTTAATCGTCAACTGTCAATTATCAATTGTCAATTGAAGACTTGTCCGGAGGATTCTCTATGAAACCGATCACATTACATGAGGTCGCGTCCGCGTGCGGCGGCACGCTTCACGGCGACCCCGATATCACCATCACATCCATCGTCACCGACAGCCGCAAGGCAACTGAGGGATCGCTGTTCGCGGCGATCAAGGGCGAGCGCGTCGACGGTCATCGCTTCATCCCCATGACCGTGGAACAGGGCGCGGTCTGCGCGCTGTGCGAGGACGCTCCCGCGATCGATATCCCCTACATTCAGGTGGCGTCCACCCCGGTGGCGCTCAAGGGGATCGCCGAATACTATCGCTCGCTGTTTTCAATCCCGTTCATCGGGATCACCGGCAGCGTTGGCAAGACCTCCACAAAAGAGCTGATCGCATCCGTGCTCAGCCAAAAATACAACGTCCATAAAACCGCCGGCAACTTCAACAATGAGCTGGGGGTTCCGCTGACGCTGTTCGGGCTGGAGGAGTACCACGAGGCGGCGGTCATCGAGATGGGGATCTCCGGCTTTACGGAGATGACGCGCCTTTCCAAAATGGTGCGCCCCGACATCTCAGTCATCACCAACATCGGCTTCTGCCATCTTGAGAACCTCGGCGACCGCGACGGTGTGCTGAAGGCAAAGACCGAGATGTTCACCTATCTTAGGGACGACGGCAGGATCATCCTCTGTCACGATGACGACAAGCTCGCGACGGTCACGGATTACAAGGGGATCAAACCGATCTTCTACGGCACCGATCCCGACGACGCATACTATGCCGACGATATCGAAGAGCTGCTGCTCGACGGCGTGCGCTGTACCTTGCATCACGGCGACAGCGTGATCAACGTCACCATCCCCGCGATGGGTCGCCACAATGTGCTCAACGCGCTTTGCGCGATGGCTGTCGGCAAGGAACTGGGGCTCAGCGACGAGCAGATCAAACGCGGGATCGAAAGCTTCAAAAACGTCGGCTCGCGCAACAATATCATCCACACCCGCGGGATGACGATCATCGACGACTGTTACAACGCGAATCCCACCTCTACCAAGGCGGGGCTGAATACCCTGTCGATTTTCACCGGCAGGACGGTCGCGATCCTGGGCGATATGAAGGAGCTTGGAACAGACGAGCTTGCGCTGCACAAAGAGGTCGGCGCGTACGCAAAGGAAAAAGGCATCGACCTTTTGATCGCGGTCGGCGAGCTGAGCAAGGCTACCGCCGAGGGCTTCGGCAAAGGCGCGGTACACTTTGACACCGTAGACGGCTGTATCGAAAAGGTCAAGGGGCTTCTCAAAGAAGGCGACGCAGTATTGATCAAGGCGAGCCACAGTATGCATTTTGAGAAGATCACGGAATCGCTGAAAGAGGACTGAACGATGAAATTCATCTCATGGAATGTCAACGGTCTGCGCGCCGTTGTCACGAAAGGCTTTGCGGATATTTTCAAGGAGCTTGACGCCGACTTTTTCTGCCTGCAGGAAACGAAATTGCAGGAGGGTCAGATCGACCTTAGCTTTGACGGCTACGAAAGCTACTGGAACTACGCCGAGAAAAAGGGCTACTCCGGCACGGCGATCTTTACAAAGCACAAGCCGCTTTCCGTCAGCTACGGACTGGGGATCGAGGAACACGATCACGAGGGACGCGTCATCACGCTGGAATACGAGGACTTTTTCCTTGTCACCGTGTATACGCCGAACTCTCAGGACGGCTTGAAACGGCTTGACTACCGCATGAAATGGGAGGATAATTTCCTATCCTACATCAAGTCGCTCGACGAGAAAAAGCCGGTCGTCTACTGCGGCGATCTCAACGTCGCGCATACCGAGATCGACTTGAAAAATCCGAAGTCGAACCGCAAGAATGCGGGCTTTACCGATGAGGAACGCGAGAAAATGAGCGTCGTGCTCAGCGCGGGCTTCACCGACACATGGCGCAGCCTCAATCCCGACGTCGAAGGCGTGTACTCATGGTGGAGCTATCGCTTCAACGCCCGCAAGAACAACGCGGGATGGCGCATCGACTACTTTATTGTTTCCGACAGGATCGTCGATAAGATCACGGACGCACGCATCCATATGGATATCTTCGGCTCCGACCACTGTCCGGTCGAGCTGGATATAGATCTATAAGCAAAAAGCACAGCGCGTTTTGATATGCTCCCTTTATGGAAGACAGTGAAATAAAAAACTGTTAACTATGAAGGGAGCATTGTTATGTCCAGAAAAGGAAAAATTAAACCAGAAATA